>JAGLUH010000375.1 GCA_023134875.1 Candidatus Zixiibacteriota bacterium | reverse complement strand
AGAACCCCTGGAGCCACGGGTGCTGCTCTCGGCAGACCTCAATCCGGACGTTGCCGTTGCGGCGGCTGCTGGATTAGACCTGTTAGGCGACCGGGTGGAGACCTTTCTGGATGGAGAAGGTCAATTTGACAAGCATGTCCCCTTCATTACCCAGGTCCAGCAGGAGGGGGACGATGTAAAAAATGTGGCCCCGACGATCGGCGGGCTGTTTTCGGTGGATGTTGATTTCAATGGAGATGATGAAATTACAGGAGATGAACTTGAACTTCAGGCATTGGATAAGGATACCAGCGGCGATGATGGTTATGGAACTGTCGATGCCGGCGAGTTTATCCAGGGGTGGTTTTTTGATGAAATAGAGAGCCTGCTCAATGATAATGTTGGTGCCGATCCTCCAGGGACATATAACACAGAATATCTGGGGGCTCAGTTATCGGGGCATACAAAAACGCTCACAGATTTGGGTATTACTTTAACTATAGGCACTATTAATGATCTATCGCCGGTTGGATTAGACGACCCGGCGACGCCAGACCCAGTAATTGAGCATATAACTCAGGGTGAAGTCGCCTGGTATATTCCCTTTACCCTGACGGCAGAATATGATCTGGCCATAGATCTGGGTCTGGAAGCCGATGCCCTCAAGCTCTTTCTCTTTGATGAAGCACAGTATACTGCCCCCGACTGGGCAATGGTGACCCCCACGATCCCCGTCACAGCAACCCTTGATTTCGGGTTCATCTTCGGCGTTAACACAGGGGGCCAGGATTTGCTCGGTGAAAGCATTGATACCGAGGACTTCTTTGTCCGTTCAACCGATCTTCTGGACGTCAGTGTGACATCGAATGACCCGGACTTTGACGAGCTTCTCAATATCGGGTTCCTGGGGGCAAGCATCGTAGATGGCGAGATTCATCTTCAGATGGATGTGGAAACCGAATTGATCGATCCCAACAGCCCGTCGGTTCTTGGTTTTGACGTTGGTCATTATCAAGACGTTGGTCAGGATGACGTTGGACAGTATGCCTTCAGAGATGATACCGGAACCATAACAGCCGATAATCCCATTCCTTCAGCCGATCTTGCCCATGACGTGCAGTTCACCCTCCGCATCGGCAATCTCGGCATGGTTACAGAGGTGACGGTTGTCGACAACGATCGAACGCAGTTGGACGATGGCGACCGGACAAATGCAAATGATCTGCTGGATGACGTCAACGCCGCGCTGGAAACGGAGGGGCTTGACGAGCTCATCACCGCGAGCCTCACTGGTGCAGGAAATGATACGCTTCAATTCTCACTCATTTCCACCACAGACACCGCCTTTGGCTTCGCAAATGAGAGCATAGGACTATCGGACGAGCTGAGTGCCACACCTGACAGCGGCGATGCGACATATCCCTATGAGTACGCTTCTGATATGTCGTTCCTTCTTTCTGTGGGTGGAGCCGTTCCGGCGCTGGTAACGGTTGTCTTTCCTGATACCGCCCGGACGGAACTTGGCTTTGACGAGAACCAGACGGCAGATCTATCGAATCTGATCGCTGATGCTGAGCCGACAATTGTACCGAACGGATCTGGCTACTATGTCCTTTCCGGCGATGCGACTTTTGATATCACGGTCCGAAAGAATGACGGTTCGACTGTTTCAGGGAGCGTTGTTGTAACTGCTTTGGACACTGAAACGACGGGGGCAAATAATACGGATTATTACTATCTGGCTGATGACATCAATACTCAAATATCGACCGATGCGCCGCAACTTTCAACTCTGGTTCATGTTCAATACAACGGTACAAATTTTGAATTTGTACCTGATGGAACCGTAACCGCAATTGAAGTAACTGCTGGTGGAACCGCGCAAACAGAACTGGGATTTTCTGAAAACCAGTCGAGCACGCTTACCATAACGGCTATTGCAGATCCTATCTCGAGTTTTGACCTGACCGATGATGCGCATTTTGCGCTCTCCATCGAGGCCACAGACGGCAACGCGGATGTCGATGTGACCGTACCTGCAGACCTGAATGCCAACGCAGAAGAACTTGCTGGCGATATCAACTTGGCCATAGATACCGCACTCATGACGCTTGGCAACAAGATCAATGTCGAGGTGAATTCTTCCGGAAGGATTGTCCTAAAGGCTGCGGACAACACAGTGCTTTCTTTCAGTATAACTACTGCTGTCAATACAACGATCGACGATCTTGTCGGTGACGTTAATCGGGCGCTAGATCGAGCCGGATTGACTACCGTAACGGCAAGCACAGACGGTACGGATCTGATACTAACAGAGGGAGGCAGCCAAACCCTTGAGATCACCAAGACCCTCTCCCTTGATGCGGGTTTCACCTACGCCGAACTTCAGACTCTGGAAGATAACCCGACGGGAGGAACATCTACCGAGGACTTCTTTGATGTGCAGCCCGGCGGCGATTCTGAAATCAGTTTCAAGTTGCCCGTGGAAGTTCTGCCTGGAATTATAGATGCTCTTAATTCGTCTGAAGACTATGACCCGGATGATCTCTTCATTATTGGCAATTTTAATCCCTTCGGCTCTTGGGCTCAGGATAGCTATGATGATGCGAAAGGACGGTTTGATCTCGATCTTACACTAAATCCCCCCGAGCAGACTGATCCGCCAGTAACAATAGTACCTGATCCTTTTGCAGATCCGCCTGGACTGAGCGAGGATATTCAGCTGGTTAACTTTGCCGAACCGCTGAACTTCAACCTGGTTACAGCCGAAAGCATGATTGGACTTATAATGGGGCTGGATACGGCGCTGCAGGAAATGGCTTCCTCCGGTATGTTTGCTGGGTACGATATTCCCTTTTCTGATGCCGCCTGGTCGGACCTGCTCAATTTTCACGATCCAGACAATTACGACTACTCCGGTCTTATCGACAGAGCCCTCATTTATGAAACCGGCGGAACCGGAATTGATGAAGCCGGTGCGACAGGTGATGATAGCAACAAACTGCTCAAGAGAATTGTTGATGATAAAACAAATAATGGTGAGACCGAAGATGACGATGTCTATCTCATTCCCAACTTCGTAACTGCCCAGGAAATGGGTGCCAAGTTGAGCGAGATACTCGGTGTAGTTCTTAAAGGCACCGGCGGTATCAACCCTACCTATAACATTATAAGCAACGAATTGACCTATTATGTAGACCTTGTCTCCGAAGGACGCACAAATGTCGATATTGATGATGCCCTGTTTGAATATGACGTGGACCTGGGCCCGTTCGCCAAAATGACCCTCTATTCCGCCGAAGATTCCAGCTACCTTGAGGACTTTATCACAGGTTATACCGGTCTGAAAATGACCTTCGGCATCGACCTGAGTCCTCCGGGTGCGGTGATTGATGAAACTGTCCTCATTAAAGATCTCAACGGCGGCGCCGGAGTGGACATCAAGCTTGAGGAGGCGGTGACCGGAGAAACCGGGGTGCGGACGGTGCTGAGCGACGATGCCTATATCCATATCGAAGTTGATGGAGATGGCGGATACTGGATTGAAGTTACTGCAGATTCTACCAGTAACAACCACACCATTGAGGATTTGGTAGAAGATATCAATCTTGCTATAGCATCCTCAAACTACACAGGTTACGCAGGCTCGTATGACGGGGTCGTGGAAGCTGGTTTGCAAGACGGCCGGCTTGTGCTTTTTGCAACAAATGGCACTTCGGTTTTGAAGGTGCACGCCAATTCAACAATGGATGATTCAGGTAAATTTAGTGATCCAGCCTGGACAGAACTTGGCTTTACACCTTACTACGTTGAAGGAACGACGGTCTCCGCGGTCAAGGCCCCGACCCCGATGGTCGGCAGGCTGACGGGCGATGCCACCTTTGGCATTGACATCGACGGCGATGTCAATGGAACATACTGGGTTACCGTGCCGGCTTCCGCCACGGTTGGAATTACGGTAAGTCCTGAAGGTGTGGAAACGGATGTCAGCAATGTGACCATGAGCGATCTGGTTGCGGATGTCAACAACGCCCTGGCTGCAACTGATATCGGCAATGAGCTTGGTTTTACCTCGGAACAGTCGGCTATTCTTGAACCCATTGTCCTGACAGGAAATTCCGATGCCCAGACAAACCTGTTAAGTGCTGTTACTTTTTATGTAACCATCAACGACGGTTCGTCCGTTGCGGTCACTGTGGACGCCAGTGATTATGGCGACATGACTGCTTTGATAGCCGCGGTCAATGGTGCGCTGGGAGTAGCGGGCCTCAGTGGTGACATTACTGCCGAAGCCTCCATTCATCAGGTTGCCCTGCACGCCTCGGATACTTCCATAAATAAAATTGAAGTTACGGCCACCCCCGGCAATGGACTTGGTTTCGGGGCTGAACAAACCGAAATCCTTGGTCTGACCGGAACATTCAATGCGCAACTGGAATTGTCTGACCCAGTGACCTTTAGCGTCACAATCGATGAATCCACCCCCGTTGAGGTCACAGTTGCCGCCGCCACTTATGCCGATATTGGTGCGTTGGTAACGGCTATTAACAGTGGTTTGACGGCGGCAGGTCTTAACAGTGATTTGCTTGCCGAGGCTTCGGGTGACCAGATCAGCCTGCGGGTCATCGACGCTTTAATCGGGAAGATTAAAGTAGAGGGAGACAGCACCTTTCTCAGTGCCTTCATCGAGGCGGATTACGACAACACATCAACCTTGGGATCAAGACTCGTTCTCTCCGCCCTTGAAGATCAAAGTACTCATTTTTCTGTGACAGCCGGGTCCGGCAGTGTTGCCAATATCGAACTTGGACTGCCCAGCGGTACAACGTCTTCGAACCAGACTGATTTTGTGATCTTCGACCGAACCGGCGGCGTCCATCCTATTGTCTTGGACGGTATTGATCTTAACAATGATGATGTCGCTACTTTAATCGGTTCGTCAGGACTGGCCGGCACCCAGACAGGTGGTGTGGTAACCATGGAGCTGAACGGAGACCACACGGGCTTGCGGCTGGTCGACCATCATACGACAGGACTAACCGAAACCTTCCGCGTAGAGACCGTCAACGGTTCCGGGGCGTTGCTGCAGTTGGGCTTCCTGAACAAGCTGGATGACCCTGATAAACCGGACTACCGTCCCGACTACATCGAAGGCGGACCCATCGGCGAGACCCACCTCGATGACCGGTTTTTTGTCCGCAACGCCGAGCTGTGGGGCGCTCTTAAAATGAAGACCCCCAAAACAGTCGATCCGGGTGAAACAACCATGGAGCCGGAAGGGGCTTACGGCTCTGCCCTTTTCGGCATTGTCGGTGTTGACACTCGCCTGAGTGGAACCCTGTTTGCCGAATTCACTGCGGGCATCAAGGACCCGGAAACCGGCCTGGTCGGCGGCACGGCAACCCTGCTCGAACTGTACGAAGGGGCAAACCTGGGGCGGCTGACCGATGATGCGACTTTTAATGTATCAGTTGGTGATGGATCGGCAGGGACAGTATTCATTGCAAAGAATGATACCATCGATAACGACACCCTCGAAGATCTGGCCGCGGATGTCAATGAAGCTCTCGATACCGCCGGGCTGGATACCAAGATCCTGGCCCGGGCAAGCGGCACCCGCATCGAGTTCGTTTCGCTCGTTGAAAACAATCCATCAACTGTCCCTAATGAATCGGCATTTTTAATTACAGCCAGTGGAACCGGCGCGGCCGAACTGGGACTTTCAGGAACCCTTCTTTCCGGTTTTGATGATGTCGAAGGCAAGCAGATACTTGCCGCCCGTTCAGCCTCCCGCTATGCCATTGATGAGCCGGTGGTGTCTGAGGTGTATGAGCTTTCCTATTATACAGATCATGAGACCTTACCTACTTTGCTCGCTGGCTTTGCGGAAGGGCAAATTCTATACGGTGTTGCCGATGATGGCATTACTAAAACCGGCAGCGCATACATTCTGGGTGTTGATCACGATCCTGGGGGAACAGGGGTCCTAACCCTTGCACATCTCGATGGGACCTTTGCTGGTGCGACTTACTTAGGGTCCTTTGACGGGATGTCTTTAGAGATCAGTCCACCCTATACTGCTGCAGCTTACAATTATATAGGCAGTGAACCTGTTCAGAATACCGACTTCGGCGACTTCAACCTCCACGTTGATGTCCAGCCGGGATTTGATGATGTAGGGTTTGGCGATGGATTTGCCATATTTGTGCTGGGTGGTGGAAATAATTCGTTCGACGTTCCCTTCACGATCACCGATTTCGGCAACCCATACGATCCGGCCCCGCCGGAGGCTGACCTTGACCTGAGCGGCATCGGCGACATGGCCGCTTTCGAAAAACTGGATTACGCAGATCTCAGCGCTGCCCTGGACGGTCTTTTGGCCCTGCTGGTGGACGTGGAGGATAATTTGACCCTGCTCACTGAGTCGCTTCCTGCCATTGGCAAGAGCATCAGTGAACTGCTCCTCCTGGTGGACGGGTTTGCCCATAGCGTGGACAACATGCATGAGATTTTTGACACGGCAACCCTGGCGCTTGATCCCGAGCAGACCGATCTGCCCGCCCTAACCCTGCAGGACATTCCCAATGCCCTGCGCGGTGCCTTCGGCTTGCCCGAGGATGTTGTCCCGGGTACTGGCACAGTGGATTGGGTCATGCTCGATTTTGACGATGGTGGTGACAGCGATCCGACGACCGGTATGCTGTTGATGGATTTCATGCTCAATGAGACGATCAGCACCAAGCTCGGCCTCGACATCGAACTTTTGGATGAAGATGGAGAGCCGATCCTGGACGGAGACGGTGATCCGCTGCCCAACCTGACCAGCGGCGGCGTACTCAAGGTCTGGGGTGATCTTCTTTTGAATTTGAACGTGGGCATCGATCTTGAACACCCTGAAAACGCATATCTCTTCGATACCAGCACTATTGGGGGCGAGCTTCATGTCGAGGGAGAGGGGCAGACCTATGCCAACGGTGAAGACGGCATGGGACTGGTCTTCCGGGCCTCCCTCGGACCGCTTCCTGTCTTCATCCAGGATGGCGATGCTGATATCGATGCAGTATTCAGCTTGGGAATGGAAAATTTTGGCAAGAAACTCATAAGTCAGGTTGATGCCAACCGTGATGATGATGTGCTTGACGATTTTAAAACCGTGGAAATCACGGAAAACTCTGTAGACATCGTGCTCCCTATGTTCTTTGGAGGAGAGGGCCCGAACGACTACATCGGCGACTTTTCGGCATCCGGCCATATAGCGGATGACCCAGCAACCACTGAGATAGAGAGAATGACGGTTACGTTGCCCGAATTCGAAGGAATTGTCGAAGCCATCGAACTCGGTGATCTCGTGTTCGATCCCTTTGACAACATCCTGCTCGCTT
>JAGLUH010000374.1 GCA_023134875.1 Candidatus Zixiibacteriota bacterium | reverse complement strand
AATCGAAGAGAAGACCGGAATCATTAAGCAAAGAATTTTACTTCACCAGCCGGGAGGTATGGAATGAAATCTCTTTTCAGTTTTGTTTTTCTGTCCGTATTTGTTTTTTCGATTATACTTTTTCCTAATAATGCCTTCGCAGATGATTACGAAACTTTTTCTTTCGTAGTATTTGGCGACAACAGACTCCCGGGATATTTCCCATTCAATGTAAATCAGATTGAAGAACTCGAGCGGTGCTTTGAACAGATTATGCTGTACGCTTATGGTCCGGATGCTCAGCTGGATCATGAGCTGAGTTTCGATCCAATGACCGGAGAACTTGACTGGTTCAGGGTGTGGCCAGTTAATGCACCTGATCTCTACTCCTTATCAGTATTAAAAAATGGATGGCCACGTCTGATGCTTCGTGGACCAGGTGCGAATATTGTGTTGCGTTCTGAAGGACAGGCCTGGGTATACAACAGTATCATCGAGGATATCATGGAAGGAGCAGATGATCCTCTATCAGGTCCGTCTTTCTGCCTCAATACAGGTGATATGACCTATTTCGGTTTCTTCGGAACATCCAGAGATGAGAGTCCTTTCTGGAGTGATTTGTATGAGCGATTCCTGACCAGGCTTCCAGAAAGTAATCCAGAGGGGCTTCCAGGCCGGTATTTTCCCGCTTCCGGGAATCATGAAACCTGGCTGGATGAAAACCTCGATGGTCTCCTCAGTACGGTACCGTACTTGCGGGAAATGGGTTTTACGGTCGAGAACCGGGTTTACATGTTTGATTTTGAAGGTTGTCGGTTCATCTTCCTTGATACTGGTGATATGGATTACCGGAATCCGTCAGAATGGGGAGGTAACCATCCGGGATTCCAGGTACAAATGAATATTTTATCCGGCTGGCTTCAGGAAGCTGTTGATATTAGCAGCAGACAGGTTTTTATCACGTTTCATAATCCTGCATTCTGTCAATCCGGGTTCGGACCATTGCCCGAAGAACACAACCCGCATTATTACATAGAACCTTTTGCATCTGATCTGAGCATTACTGTGTTTAACGGGCATGTACACACTACGGAAGTGTATGAAGTTGAAGGGATCAAATATCTTGTCCTTGGGGGTGGAGGCGGTGAACAGGGGCATGAAGCAACTCCTCAGTCAGATGACTATCCTGAGGAAATGTACTGGAGAAGTAATCAGAGAGTGGAGGACTATAACTACCTTCTAGTACAGGTAAATAGTGATGGGTTGAATCTGCAGCTTCAGCGCTTTCGTCCAGAATCCGAAAATTCTTACGAATCTGTGGAGTTATATAGGTAGCACTTATGAAATTTCCCTATCCAAAACTAACACCGAAGCTTGATGAGATAAGATGAACGGAAGAAAACCGGTTAAAGTAATATCATTCGATGGTGACATGACCCTGTGGGATTTCGAGAATGTCATGTGGCATTCTCTTTCAATTACTCTCAAAGAACTGAGGCGTCACATTCCTGGTCAGGTGTCTGCTGATCTGACCGTGGACAGGATGATAGAGATTCGTAACTCAGTTGCAGCCGAACTAAAGGGAAAGATTGTCAATCTTGAGGAGATCCGGTTTTATGCATTCAAACGCACTATTGAATTCCTTGGCTTCTCCGATGACACACTTGCGACTAATTTGAATGACCTGTACCTGAAACACCGGTTCGAGGATATCGAACTCTATCCGGACGTGATACCCACCATGGATTTCCTGCGTCGAGATTTCTCTATCGGACTCCTTTCCAACGGCAACGGGTATCCGGAACGATGCGGACTCCCAGGTCGCTTCAGCTTCGTGGTGTTCTCACAAGACGTCGGGGTCGAGAAACCTGATGCCGGTATGTTTTTTGCGGCCTGCAAGTTGGCCGGCTGCGCTCCCTGCGAACTCATGCACATCGGGGACTCGCTGGAATCGGATGTTGCTGGCGTAAACCGAATCGGAGCCGTCTCGGTGTGGCTCAATCGAGACGCCAAACAGAACGATTCTGGCATCGTGCCCGACTACGAGATTCGATCCCTTACAGAACTTGCAGACATCGTGAAGAGAAGCAGATAGGCATCCAACAAGCCCGCTGGAAGCCCCAGCAGCCGTGGGCCGTTGTATAGTATGTCAATTAACGGGCAGGACCGAATGCTCCTTGACTGTCTGACATTAGAATACCCTTGGCAAGGCTTCTCTGATCCACCTAAACCATACTTCTTCTATGGAGAAGGGGCTCCTGACGCTGCCGAAGAGTGTAAACACTAACAGTTGGCGATTGTTCAGTTCTCGCACAAGCGGTTTTCGCTAAATCCTGCAGGGGGTTATGTGGGAGGGTGGCGATAAATGTGGGATCGACACCATACCTGGGTTGCTGAAGTAATGCCGGATTGGCTGCGAATTGAGCAGGATGTTCAGATGATCGCTGGTTGCTGCAAGAGATTGGCAATTAGTATGTTGCATCTTGCGGCAGGTTTTTTGGCTTAAAGTCTGTTCAACCGTTGAACCATTCGCTCTCACCGACGACCAGTATCAGTCAATTGATTACTTCGTATTTGACTTGGAAAACAAAACTTAGCTGCCCTCGAATCCGCTGAACAACAACCAGTTAACACCAATGATACTACTCATGAAAAAGATAAAAAACTTCTTGTCGGGCTAATTGTAATCGGCATATTCCTTGCCACATATACTTCTGTAAGCGCAAGGGTGCGCAGAATCAGAACAAGGTTTAACATGCTTAGTAGTCTCTGGCGCAGAAACACTGCAGTAGTAATACTCTTGGCACTCTGTACAGGCAACGTACTCGCCGCCAGTGGTACGACGAGCGGCGAATTCCTGAAGATACCGGTCTATTCGCGTGGTTCCGCGCTGGGCGGTGCCTTAGTGGCGTCAGCAAACGGGGTAGGGGGGCTGTATTACAATCCGGCAGGAATCGGGCGGAAAGAAAACGCTGAATTCGCCCTGTCGCACAGCGAGCTTTATCACGGCCTGAGACTGGAAAATGTCAGCTTAGCGTTGCCGGTAGGTAACGCTTCCGGATTCGGTTTTGCGGCGACCTACCTTGGCTATGGCGATATCGCCGGTTACGACGCCTCCGGCAATTCGACCGGCAATATCTCCGCCTCTTCAACTGTTTTGACGTTCGGGTTCTCACATGCTTTATCCCAACGATTGGCGCTGGGTGTGGCTGTCAAGCCGATATTCGAACATCTCGGTGAGTATTCCGCCAGCACGGTGACTTTCGATATCGGCATGCAGGCTGATTTCGACCGCGTCAGTATCGGCGCGCAATATGCCAATATGGGCGGTAGCCTGACCTATATCGCCGACAAGATGCCCCTGCCGACAACATTGCGTATCGGCCTGGTCTATCGCAATCCAGTTGGTGGTTCCTCTATTTCGCTGGCGGCAACGCGGGAAAACAGCGGCACCAGCAGGCTGGCGGGCGGCGTGGAATACAAATACTCACATAGCATGATCTTCCGCGTCGGTTATCGTCACCTGTTACAAGGGGTAAGGGGAAGCGCCGATGGCCTCAGTCTTGGTTTCGGCCTCAATTGGCAACCGCTGATGCTGGATTATTCCTATCGTCCAACCGGTGAGCTTGGCGGCACGCATCAAATCACCCTATCATTCCGCCTGGCTCGATAGGCAGGTGGCATTAGACACATTCTGCACAGTATGCAATTCACTGCACTTTATATGACCCACATTTCTTCAAACTAAGTAGAAGTTTCTTGAAGTGTTACTTAAGGTTCTGACACTTCCAGCTAACGTATAACACCAAACAATCACCATAAGCTCTTATGTCTGCGAATAATAAGAAACAGGATAATTGTCAATGACTTAGCGAAAATTTTTACGAATTGAACTTACTGATATTGGCAGCGGTTTTGCTGGACTAGATACCTAATTGTTCTCTTCTTGATGGCCAAGATCCTTAAGGAGCAGAAAAAATGCCATATATTAGGCGACAAAATGTCGCTGGCAAACGCCTGAAACCGTCCCATATCGCGAGCTACAGTGCCCGCATAGCCTATCGGCGCCCGTGGCGGAATTGTCGGCTGTTATCGGTCCTGCGGCCAGGTGTGGTGGGCACGGCGCGACGCATAAAGGTACTGATGGGTGAGTATCTGCTGGCGAATCTGCTGCTTGCACTTTTGGTGGTGCGGACGCTTTTACCTGTTTCGTTGGCAGCGAAAGTGAAAGGGATCGATTTCGCTGAGCGGTTACGGTTTGTTTTCAACTGGTTTTGCGCGGTAGTATTACTGGCTATCAGCTTGCCTCTTTTCTTTCTCATTGGTCTGGCGATAAAGCTTGACTCTACCGGGCCGGTGTTCTTCGCCCAGCAGCGCGTGGGTGTCAACCGACGGCGACGGCAGAGACGCCAGAACGGCGACAGCTTTCTTGATTCCTGCCGCAATGGTGACCGCCGTCGCGAGAATCTGTATGGGAAGCCGTTTACGGTTTACAAGTTCCGCACTATGGTGATTGACGCCGAGAAACGATGCGGGCCTATCTGGGCGACGAAAAACGATCCGCGAGTCACCAAGGTTGGCCAGTTGCTGCGCAAGACAAGACTGGATGAACTGCCGCAGTTGTTTAATGTCCTCAAGTGTGAGATGTCGATTGTCGGTCCGCGTCCGGAACGCCCCTTCTTTGTTTGCAAGCTGGCGCAGCAAATTAAGGATTATACCCGTCGCCTTGAAGTCAAGCCGGGGATAACTGGATTGGCGCAGGTGGAGAACGGCTACGACAGTTCAGTTGACGATGTGAAGAAAAAAGTGGGCTGCGATCTTACGTACATCATGAGTTTCGGCATCAAGCGCGACCTGCTGATAATGATTAGGACGGTGGGTGTGATCCTTGGTTTTCGGGGCATTTAACCAATTACCTCCTTTTCCCCTCAGTTTTTCTCCAAAAAGCTTGCGAAGCTATTTGTGAAAAGATATATTTTACCGATATGAAAAAGGTGGAAATCTCTATCGGTAAAAGGGTTGCGGCGTTGCTGGTGGTTCTGTTGTTTGTGGCCTCCTCTTCGTCAGCCCAGACGGACAACGGCACGGTGGTTACGATACGTTCCAATCCAATCGGTTGTACTGTGATCCTTTCCGGCGATTTGACTGTCGCCGGCGTGACGCCGACAACCTTTATCCAAAACCTGCGCGGTTATTATGAAATCACCGCTCATCATCATGGTTACGAGACCTACCACTCCAGCGTCCTGCTGTCGGGCAGCGATCTGACCACTATCGATATCGAACTAGTACCAAAGACCAGGTTTAAGGCGGGTATGCGCTCGCTTCTCATTCCCGGCTGGGGCCAGACGTATTCCGGTTCCAGGACCAAAGGGGTGTTTCTCACGGTAGCGACGATTGCCGCCGGCGCCACGGCAGGGATTCTGCACCTGCGTTATGATGACAAGCGCGATGAGTATAACGAGCTCAAGGAGAGGTTTGAAAATACCAGGGAAGTCTCGAAACGGGAAGCGATGCTGGATGAGCTGTACGAAGCGCAGAAAGCAGCCTATGATGCCGGCGAAGCGCGTAAGATCGGTGTGAGCATTCTGGCGGGCGTCTGGCTCTATAATTTCCTTGATGCGATTCTTTTCTTTCCCGATTTTACTGTCAAGATTTCCGGCGCCAGCCTTGGTTTGCAGCCGCAGTTTGCTCCGGAAGGCGTGAAACTGGTAGGGGTGATCGAATTCTAATGAGAACAGGATCAATTATCGGTTGTCTGGCGATGTTGTTGTTTGCCGCCGGTTGTTCTCACGATATTGAAAAACCGGTGCAGATCGAAGAGATCGAGGGCACTCCGGAGATTCCCCGCAACATTGAGACGAGAGTCGGTGATGGCGAGGTGGAGTTGAGCTGGACGGTATCCAACCCGGCGCTGGTCAAGCTGTTCTTTATCTATCGCGGGGATACCGCCAATGTAGCGCCGGAGATTGTCGATTCCACCGCCGCGATGACTTATCTCGACAGCAGTGTCAGGAATTCGGTTCGTTACATCTACCAGGTCGCCGCTTTGAGCAATGACGGCCTATTGGGCAAACTATCAGCATCGGTTTCGGCAACGCCGTCGTTGTACTCGATCACGATTGCAAATGGCAGCAAGTATACGTCACAAACCAGCGTTACTGTCAGCACCGCCGACCTGGGCGGCAGCCGTTATATGATGCTCTCTAACGATTCTCTCTTTACCGGCGCAAACTGGCTTAGTTTCGCCGCAGAACAAAGTTGGGAACTGGAGTCGGGAGATGGTGTCAAGTGGGTTTATGCCAAATTCCGCGACTACGAGGGTAACGAAACCAGATATTTCGTCAAGGACGAGATTATCCTCGATACCAGGGCGGCTATTGATTCGGTAACCGAGAGTTCCGGCGGCGCAGTCCTCGATGCCGGTGATCTACTGCATTTCGCCCTCTATGCCGGTGAGCCGGAGGGCATGGCAGCGGTGGAAGTTCCTGTGGTCGGCACGCTGACGCTCTATGATGATGGCTCCTCCGGAGATGCACTGGCCGCTGATGGCGTCTATGAACTTGACTGGGTTATTCCCGGCGCGGTGGATTTGATCGATGGGCTGGTTGGCGGATACTTCACTGATGCCGCCGGCAATCAGGCGGACAGCAAGAGCAGCAGCACTTTCCTGAATATCGCCAATCCGCCCGCAGCTTCAATTCTGTCAGCTTATGTTCTCTCGGAGAGTGAAATCGAACTGGTCTGGACTCGCTGCAACGAAAGTGATTTCGCCGGCTACCTTCTTTTTCGGGGTGATTCTCCTGCTGTCGATACTACGGGGATATTACTTAAGAATGAGAATGTCGCCGGCAACACCGACTTCAGGGATACCGATCTTGAGCCGGCGACCAGTTACTACTATGTCATCTACACGCTGGATCATTCCGGTCTGTCCTCTAAAAGCAATGTGACGGTTACGACCACCGAGGTCAACCAGGCGCCTGCAGCGGTATCACTCTTTATCGTGAACCAGGACACTACCAGCCTGACTATCGGCTGGACGAAGAATGAT
>JAGLUH010000373.1 GCA_023134875.1 Candidatus Zixiibacteriota bacterium | reverse complement strand
TGCTGCTCAGTTGCGTTGCAATGCTGTCAACCGATGGCTTGCCACCATCATGCCTTATATTACCTATCACATCCATCAGAGAGTCAAGCTGCCGCTCAGGTTCATCTCGAATACGATGAACGCTTTTGTCTCCCTTAGCAGGCAAAAAGCCCTTCTTCGCATCCGCCTCTTTCGCAATCGAAACCAATTTGTCCATTCCTTTCCACCTCCTTCCAATCATGCAGATATTATCATCCGCACCTCCCTTCCCTAATTTGTGGACGATAACATCCACAAGGAGCAGCGAGTATCCGTCCTGCGCCTAATCAGATGTTGGGGTGTGGGAACCCACCATACATCTCCCAAGTCTTGCATTACAGGGCTATCGCTCACTTGAGAAAATCGTTTGTGTTTGTAGGTGGTTTTTTCGTCCAGATGAATTTGTAGCGTATGAACTTCCTCAGACGTTGATCTGTATGATTCTCCAGCTCGCGCAATCTTCCTCTGATTTCCAAGAGGGTTATTGCACACAGCTTTGTCTCAGGTCGAAGATCAGCGCTGGCCAATCCCGCGCCCCTGAGAACGACTATGATATGTCTTAGGCTACCAATAGTTTTATTAACATTAGCAATTAACCCCTCAATATCTGTTACATATGCCTTGTCGCCTTTCTTGTGATCTGCCTTATTCATGGGCCAAATCATGATCTGGTATTGGCTTGGCAGCTCGAAGAAACCTACCAATGTTGTTCGGTTCCATTTGCCAACGTTTGAGGCTAGGTAAGCCCAGTTTTTGTCGTTAAAAAGCCACTGTGCGAGAATGCGCTGATTACCTCTCGCCCGTTCTTTGGCAATATTACGTTTATCCTTACTCAGGATCGCTTCTGATATCTCCTTCTTCGTTAATGGCTTCAGTCGAGTGGTACTCTCAAGTTTGTTGATGAATGGCCCGGCTTCTGCGCCTAGAGCGTTCTTGAGGTCTGTGCGCAAAGGGCTTGTTTCTACCCACTTTTCGCTTTTTATGTCTGTCAAAGTCCAAAACTCCACTTTTGTCCCTTTGGCATGCCTAACCATATACAGGTCGTAGATGTGGTTGTAATTCACCTCGATAGCCCGTAGCGCTTTCCCTTTGTTGGCCCCGATGTGTTTCTTGACTTTATCGAGTTTGCGTCTCTTGCTGCTCGTACTGCGTCTGCCTACAAGGTATGAGTGTAGTTCCCCTGCAGCTGGAACAGCCTTAGGCACTCTTCTCTGAGGCACCTGGCGCTGAATGGTTGACCCTTGCAATGAGAACGTGCCGAAGGGACGTGCTTCTTGCCCCACCACATGAGTTATCTGGTCGGCCACAAGTCTCTTTCCAGGTTTATCATGAAGTTTCTCATCTGAGTATTCCTCGTCTCTACTGGCCTGGATATGATCCACAACTTGCTGCACGTGGGCGTTGCCATAGGTCCGCTGTATCAGGCTCAACATACCGGCCCTCTGTAGAGCATTGATAGAATGGGAGAAGCGCGGGTCGCCCAGCAGCGCCGCGTGGTTCTCTACTGGAAGGTCCATCGCTGATGAGCCCAGAATCGGGCCAAAGGATATTGCCTCACCGGCCATTCCCTGCTCCTGCGTAGGCGACTCTGGACGCCTATCTCGGTCATGAGTCTTATCAGCATCGTGACTCTGTGTGGTCTTTGCCTGCGTGTCTGACATATCTACCCCCTCCTGCTGGACTGTCTCGCTAGCTCCGGGCAAAATATCCTCCGCTTCGTAGAAAGCGCCCATAGCTGATTCGATCAGTCCCTGCGGGGCTGATTGCCGTCGTACTTGGTCGGAAATACGGCGGTTGCCGAACAAGGTATATATCTGTCTGGCCAGTATGCCGGCTCGTTGCCTGCGAGACTCATCACAAGTCTGTTGCACAATAGCGTTCAGTCGGACAGGTTGCGAAGCTTGGGGTGTTGTCTGCTGCACCACATGGGTCAACTCATGCGCCAACAGCCTCCTACCCCCGCTCGTCTCCGGCGCATACTGTCCCGATCCAAACATAATATCACGCCCTACCGCATAGGCCCGGGCATTCAACACTCGTGCCGACTTTGCTGCTCCTGTATCCGTATGCATCCGCACTTGGCTAAAGTCATACCCAAAACGCGGCTCGAAAAAAGTGCGGACGGTTTCAGGCAGAGGCTGACCGCCACATTTTAGTGAATTAATGCGGGATTCAAGATCAGTAGTGACTTCCGGAGTGTGGTTGGATACCTGATTGGTCTGAAGGATTTCTTCCTCCTCCTCTTCCTCAACTTGTCTCTGAACCAATGGCGTGATCTGTTCTGCAAGCGGTTTCGTTGGAATTTTTTCTTCCTCTTCTTCCCATCGCTGCACCAAAGGCATTATCTGCTCAGCAATAGGTTTGGTCTGAACCAATTCCTCTTCCTCCTCTTCTTCCTCTTCCACCTGCCGCAGCACCCGCAGCTCAGGCATGCGCATTACTTCATCCGCCACCCGGTCCGCCTCCTGCTCATACACATCCCCGGGCTGCCCAATCCTCAGCTTCGCCTGCAAAGCCCTGGACTTCATCAACCTCGACACAGCCTGATTCCCCGCAGTTCTCTGCAAATACAGGATGCGGTTTGCCGGAGTATTCATCGACTGCGAACGCTCAGTCTTCCGCACCCGGGAATTCGAATTCGATTGCTTTACCTCAGGTGTTTTAGCAATC
>JAGLUH010000372.1 GCA_023134875.1 Candidatus Zixiibacteriota bacterium | reverse complement strand
GACACTAGCCAACCTCTTTGGCATTGACCACCATGTCCTGGCTCTTGTGATTGCTCTGATCGCAGTCATTGCCTGGGCTGTATACATCCGGAAAAACGGCAATGACGAGGATGATCGAGATTGGAGCTGGATGTCCACCGGGGTCGCCATTGGTCTGATTGGCGTGATCGCATTCCCACTCTCCGCCGCAGCAGGACGCAACTACCCGCTGGGCATCACCGCTGGATGGGTTGCCAATCTCAAGACAATCCTACCTGGTGTCGAGGGTTCTCCCGGTTGGTTAGGCTGGATGGTGATCGGTATCATCATCGGGGCACTGATCGCGGCATACTCCGCTGACGAACTGAAGCTGCGAATACCTCCCTGGAAGACACTTCTGAAGACTTTCGGTGGTGGTTGTCTGATGGGCTTCGGCGCCGTCACGTCGGGCGGCTGCAATATTGGTCATATCCTCAGTGGTGTGCCGCAACTCGCTATCAGCTCCATCCTCGGTGGAATCTTCATCATCCTGGGGGCATGGACAACGGCTTACTTCCTTTTCATACGCCCGTTGAAAGAGGACTAAGTTACTAGATCGCATGGGACAGTCACCTGATAGGTGACTGTCCTTGCGGGTTTGCATATCTGCTACATACGCTTTGACGAGCATCATTGCTGAAGCGGACAGTAGCAGTGTCGGAATGTGTCGAGATGTGGCGTTGAGCAAAGCGACGCTGGTTTTTGGCAGCGTGGGATGTAGAGCTGCTATAGGTCCCAACATTAGAAAACAGGAGTTTAGACATGACTGCAGATGAACTTAGAGCCCTGAATGTAGACAAACTGGTGGATGCCCGTGGTACAGCTTGCCCTGGCCCGTTACTCGATGCTCGACGCGGTATCGGCGAATGCCCAATCGGCGGCGTGATGGAAATCCAGTCCTCCTCCTCTGATACGCTGGTCTCCGTTCAGCGTTGGTGCAAGAAGATGAAGTTTGATTACTTGGGTGATGTCGAGAATGACGGATTCTGGAGCATATATCTGCGCAGGACAAAATAAATGGCAAGTGCAAACGACGAAGCGACCGATCCGAAGATACTCGTCTTTTCCAGTAACGTGATATCTGACCTCGGTATTGATATGGCAGGCAGTGCCCACATGAGCTATTCGACTATGGTTCAAGTGATTCCCTTGCCGTGCTCCAGCGGGGTCAAGCCGGCCTGGATTGTCCATGCTCTCGAAGAAGGTTTCGATGGTGTCTTCATCGCAGCCTGCGGAGGGGATTGCATGTATGTGCCCGATTGCACCGCTCGAACGAGTGCTGTGGTCAACAAAGCGCAGGATATGCTCAGAGAACGCCATATCAGTCCCAAGAGGTTGAAGATGGCGGGGATTTGCTCGGTATGTGCGGATAACTTCGTTGATCACATGGACAAATTTCAGGAGGAACTGAAGAGACATGACTCCAGAGAGTAATCAAGAGGGCCTGGACTACGATGTCATGATCGTCGGTGCTGGAGTGGCGGGGATGGAAACAGCTGCGTCACTGGGGGATATGGGTTACGACGTACTGCTGGTGGAAAAGCAGTCCAGCATCTGCGGCAAGTCTATCTTGTTGAGCAAGGT
>JAGLUH010000371.1 GCA_023134875.1 Candidatus Zixiibacteriota bacterium | reverse complement strand
ATCGAAGGGCTTGAGAGAAAAGACATCAGACTGCCCGATGGATATATCGTGATACGTGATGATAAAACCCGCCGTGACCGTTACGCGCCGTTGACCGAATACGCTGAGCGGCTTCTTACTCTGTACCTTGCGGCGGTACCGCTTCGCGGAAATGGTTTGGTGTTCCCGGGCGGAAAACCCCGCACATTCAACCGGTGGATGAGCGAACGGCTTGCAAGGCTGTCCTGCCGCCTCGGATTACCGCGGGTAACCTGCCACAGCATCCGGCACACCATCGCGACCCAGCTGCTCAGGGCAGGGGCCGGAATCCGGCAGGTCCAGGAGTATCTCGGGCACGAGAGGACCAAGAACACCGAAGTCTATACCCGTATCCTTACCGAAGACTTGAAGCGGTCGGTAGAACACTGCCACCCTCGGGAACGGAGGGCTTTATGAAGCTCACCTGTTCGCTTGCGGTCCCGCTGTTTCGCGAGTACCTTATCGGCCGTTCATATTCACCGTCTACCCTCAACCGCTACGTGTGGGAGGCGGAACTCTTCTTTAGGTTTCTTTCCGGCCACAGGGAAAAGGAAGATCTGAGGAAGGTGAGCAGGAAAGACATCGAGACGTTTCGGGTGTTTCTGTATCACGCTGTGAAGGATGATGAGGCGAGGAGATTTGGTGAGTCGACCCGGTGCGGTATACTCTCTACGGTCCGAGGGCTGTTTCGGTTCTTCCAGAGACGGGAGCTGATTCTGACCAATCCCTTTGACGGTATTGAACTGCAGGGGCCTAAGCACCGTCCGCTTAGAAGAACGATGAGTGAAAAAGAGATGGACGCGCTGCTTAAGCGGACTGAGGAAGAAACCGTATTCGATGTACGTGACCGAAGTTTTTTTGAACTTCTCTATGGGACTGGACTGCGGGTGAGCGAAGCGTGTCAGCTCGATGTGTCTGACGCGGACCTCGCGGCAGGAAGAGTCTTTGTCCGGAAGGGAAAGGGGAACAAAGAGCGGGTGGTCCCGCTTGGAAGACATGCCGCATCCTGTCTGAAGGAGTATCTGGAACACAGACCGTGGTTTTTACGGAAAACGGTACTGCCGGAACACCGTCCCGCCCTTTTCCTGGGGAGGTTTGGAAGACGACTGTATGCGTCGTACATGGGGAAACGGCTGAACTGTTTGCTGAAACGGGCCGGACTTGAGACCGAAGGCATCTCTCCTCATATTCTTCGTCATTCTTTTGCCACCCACATGCTTGAGGGCGGTGCCGATGTAAGTCACCTGAAGGTTATCTTAGGGCATGTGAGTTTACAGACTACGATGATTTACACCCATGTATCGGCCCAAAACCTGAAGAAACTCATGAAAAGGTATCATCCACGGGAAAATGAACTGTATGAAGAGGTGCCCTATGACGAGGAGTTTGTGAAAGCCCTGCCGGATTAGCTTCTTGCGGTACATGGAGAAGTATCGTAGGATAGCTGTTATGGTCCCTGCCGGAAACCGACACAGAGAAGAACTTACCAGCTTTCTCTCCATCCTTCTTTTACTGAAACACATTCAACAGCAGCAGAATCAGTTAAATTGGATGCTTTTTCTACTGGGACCCGAGTTGTGGCGGGCATTTTTTGAAGAGGGTGAAGGTGACGATTACGGCCCATTCGGGGATGTCCTCGACGGCGAACACCGCTGGGGCTGGGATTACAACGGAAACCACCACATGGGGTTTGACTCGGTAGGCTTTACCGGCTACCGGATCGATGCCGAGAGCGGCCTTTATCACGCGCCTTTCAGGGAGTATGACCCGCTGGTCGCGAACTGGACGACCTCTGACCCGATAAAAAGCGGTGAGTTGTGGTATGCTTATTGTGGTAACAACCCTGTTCGGTTCACAGATCCTTTTGGACTTGAAAAGGCCCCATTGTGTGCGCATCAGGGAAGATTTGATTTTATAATAAAAATTCCGGGAGTAGAAACAGGAGAAGAATGGTATAACGCAGTCATTGATACGATATTGGCAGGCGGCGCCGGTGTCTGGAATCTTTTTGCAACCATAATAAATGCAGGCACAAATACAGTCGGTGAAACTTTGTCCCTTGCGGATAAAGGCCTGACAGCATTGGATGATGTAATTCCGTATGAGTGGACGCTGACAGGTATGGGTTTTAAAGAAGATCTGTTTGTTATCGGGTTGTTTGCGGGAATGCACGCTATTGAACTGGATGCTACATTGGAAGCCATGAGAGCTGAAAAGCTTATGCGGATTTTCACTAGTGA
>JAGLUH010000370.1 GCA_023134875.1 Candidatus Zixiibacteriota bacterium | reverse complement strand
TCGACAACCTTGATAATGTGGTAGCCGAACATTGATTTAACCGGAGGCGATACTTCGCCGGGTTCCATGCTGAAGACGGCTTGTTGAAACTCATCGACCATGGCGCCCCAGGTAAAATAGCCGAGGTCCCCATTATTTCTCTTAGCCGAGGGATCGGTGGAGTACTGGTAGGCAAGCTTTTCGAAGCTCTCCCCATTTTTGATCCTTTCCAGAAGCATCTGGGCGGTGTCGTGGTCGGCGACCAGGATGTGTGAAGCCTTGATTTTGTACTCAAGATGATTGTAGAGCTCTTTTACCTCAGTTTCAGAAGGTTCCGCTTTATCGGCTATTTTCCGTTGCAGGAGCGTATTGATAAGAAACTTATCTTTGTTGGCCAGAACCACGCGGGCCAGCTCTTCCAGCTTATCAATGTTATTTTCATAGGCCGCCTGGATAAGCATCCGGGTTATGATGGCGCTGTCGAGCGCCTGGCGTTTTGCAGTGAATTCGTCCTGAGCGGTCGGGAAAGAGTATCTGGTCCTGTAGAAATTACTAAACTCCTCAGTGGTAATTTCATAATCTCCAACAATGGCCAGGACTTCACTTCCCGACTTACCGCAACCTGACCATAAACAGGCAGCTAGGCAAAGCAATACTAACAAGCCAAGTAATCTTTTTCTGCTCATTTGACAAGAATCCTCCAGGATTTTCATGTTCTACTGACCATCCGTCGTTAAGTTCCTTCAAAACGGTTTACCAAAGGGCAAATTATAAACAACACCGGTGGTTTTTCCTAATTCTTTGTGACAGGCCGGTTGAGGTCGGCAACACGGCTACTCGAAATCCGACTCGAGATATTCCATCGAGGAGGATTCGCGGCTGAGCCGCTGGGAGAGCTTTTCGGAGAATTCGATAGCGGAGTTTTTTCCATACACTTTGAGCATATGGTTCATGGCGATGACTTCGGAAATGACGGTGATATTTTTCCCGGGAGAAATCGGGACTCTCACATAGGGTATCTCCACTCCTAAGATGGTTGTCCGCTTTTCCTCGACCCCCAGGCGTTCATACTCCTCGGTCTCGGACCACAGGGCTAAATTCACCTCAACCTCAATCCGCTTTTGAAGGCGTATCGACCGGATACCAAACAGCTGCTCGATATCAATAATACCGACCCCCCGGATCTCCATGTGATGTCCCAGCAATTCCGCACCCGTGCCGATAATGACATCGGCCCCCCGCCGGTTTATCCTGACCACGTCGTCAGCTACCAGGCGGTGGCCACGCTCCACGAGATCGAGGGCCACCTCCGACTTCCCGATCCCCGACTTGCCGGTATACAACAGCCCCACGCCATAGACATCCACCAGCGTGCCGTGCACCGTGATCGATGGCGCAAAAACTTGCTCAAGGTAGGCGGAGAGGCGATTGATCAGCTCCAAGGTAGTCAGCCGGCTGGAAAACACCCCGGTGTGGAATCTGTCGGCGGCATCAACAAACTCCGCCCGCGGCGCAATTCCTTTGGTGACAATTACCATCGGAATATCACGTTCAAACAGTTGCCGGGATATTTCTGC
>JAGLUH010000037.1 GCA_023134875.1 Candidatus Zixiibacteriota bacterium | reverse complement strand
GCGACATCGGGATGCTTGGGGCCGAGGATCTGTTCAAGTATCTTCAGCGCCCTCTGGTATAGCGGTTCCGTCTGCTCATACTTGCCCTGAGCGCTGTAAAGTGCGGCGAGGTTGTTGAGGCTTTGAGCGACATCGGGATGCTTGGGGCCGAGGACATTTTCCCGGACTGTTAGCGATCTTTTATAGAGCGTTTCGGCTCTAGTGTAATCTCCAGTATAGTAATAGCAGAGCCCCAATTGATTCAGAACCCTTGCTACGTTCGTATCTTCAGTTCCATACTCCTTTTCTGCCCTCTCCAGTGCAAGACAACTCACTAATATAGCCGAATCGAGGTTCTGCACTTCGAGCAGCGAATCGGCCTTATGTAGTAGTTCCTGCCAGGTTTCAGCATTTGAATACGGCGTAAGACACGATATCTGGATTGCCATCAAAAGCCAAAAGACAGGGAGCCAACGCATTCCACCTCCATCGCGGGTATGTCTCAGATTATGTGATGTCCTATTCAACGGATGCCAGATCAACTGCACGGTATAATAAGCGGACTTATGGATTTTCCAAACCTTTTCTACGGCCGCAGGTGTTCCATGAAGAAATCGACGAGCCGACGGTACTGGATGATCGAGTTCTTCCGTTTGGCGACACCATGACCCTCATCGGGGAAGATCAAACTATCGACCGGCACGCCGCGTTGACTCATTACCTCGATGATCTGGCGCGCTTCACCGACCGGTACGCGCGGATCGTTTTCGCCATGAATAATAAGCAAAGCCGCCTCGATCTGATCGGCCTTGTGGATTGGTGAAATCGATTTAAGGAATTCGCGGTCGCTTAACGGGCCGTATTCCGCCTCCCGCAGAGCGCGGCGATAATCGGCGGTTTTCTCAAGGAAGCTGACGAAATTGACAATCCCCACTGAATTGGCGCCGGCGGCGAAGAGATCGGGAAACTCGGTGACCAGAGCCATCGCCACGTAACCGCCATAGGAACCGCCTTTGACGCCCAGCATTTCCTTAGTGGTGTAGCCGTTATCGATCAGCCAGTTAGCCGCCCAGGCGTAGTCCTTGACCGAATCGAGCCGTTTCTTATAGTTGTCCAACTGCTGATATTCCTGCCCGTAACCGGAGGAACCACGCGGATTGACCGCCAGCAGTCCGAAACCGTGCAGCATCAGGTACTGAAAATGCCGGATGAATCCGGGACGAAACTGGCTCTCCGGACCGCCGTGCGCATCGATAATAAAGGGAATCGGCTGGCCGGTGTAGTCCGACGGCAGATAGAGAAACGCCGGAATTCGCCGGTCGTCATACGTTTTGTAATGAATCAGCTTCGGTTCGCTGAAAAGCTGCGGATCAATCCCCGCATAGGTGGAGAATGTCAACTGGGTCAATTTTTCTTGCCCGATATTCCACATCCAGATATCAGGAGCGTGCCGGGCCGACCGGAACTCAAAGACCACCTTACCTGCCTTTGATATGGCCGCATCGGAATACATCCCATCCAGCGGCGGTGGCGACAACATCTCGCCGGTGACTATATCCTTAATGAACGGCTTGGCGTAACCTTCTTCATTGAGAATCCAGACCAGGTACCTGCCGTCACCGGAGAGCAGCAACCCCTCATACTCCCAGGGAGAATCGGTATCGAGGAATTCCCACTTGCCGGTGGCCACTGTCATCCGGGCCAGACGGGGAATACCGTCATCGTTGTCGTCGGTAATGAAATACATGGTCTGGCCGTCAGGCGTCAGGTTCGGCCAGTCGTAGATATGCGGTTTATCATGCGGCGTAAGCAGCCGTTCTTCGCTGGTGGTCAGATCAAACAGATAAAGGTCATTATCGACATTCGAGCGGTAGGTGTAAGTCAGCAGATAGTTGCCGTCGGCGGTCAGATCGATCGGGCCGTTATATCCGGTCTTCTCCTGCACCAGGGTCGGTTTGCCGCTTGCCAGTTCAATTGACCAGATATGGAAATCGGTATTGTTGATCTCGTTGGAACGGTAGTAGATAGTCTTGTCATCAGGGGAGAAAGTAACACTGCCGAATCTGGCTTCGGGCTGATCGGTCAATTGCCTGAGCCGACCGGTTATGGCATCGACCAGGTAGAGCTGGCTGCGTTCATTGCCGCCGACCGACGCACCGATGATTACGCTGTTACCATCGTGCGACAGCACGTACCAGTCGATACCTTCTTCGAAAAGGGTCAACTGGTAGGGCCAGCCGCTCTCGTTGAGGCGATAGAGTTGCGGCACGCCGCTGCTGGACGACATAAAAAAGACCTGCTCGCCATCTTCCGAAATGCCCGGAGAGGCGCAATAGCCGATCTGCATAAAGGTCTCAATATCGGGAATGTAAGCGGAGTCGGTCTGTGCCGCCAGAGAGGCGAGGCAGCAGAGGGAAATCAGCAGAAAGAGGACTCTTTTCATCACGTTCTCCTTGTTAAAACAGTCAACATTATTCCCCACCATACTCTTGGTCAGGTTGACTGGTAGTATAAGCATGGGAAATGAGTGAAACAAGGCGATTTTGCTTGATTTCTAGATAGTGGTTAGTATAATTATGGTTTGTTTCTCTTAAAGGAGCTCTCTGTAGAGGAGACTGCATGGAAAACGCAATGAGAATTATTTCCGGTTCCGCCAACCTGCCGCTGGCTGGCAGAATCGCCCAGTACTGCGGTGTGTCTCTGACCGAATGCGAGGTCAGCAGGTTTTCTGACGGCGAAGTAAAAATACAGATTAATGAAAATATCCGCGGTTCTGATTTGTTTATTGTTCAGCCGACGAATCCTCCCGCCGAGAATCTGGTGGAACTGCTGATCTCGATTGACGCTTCGCGGCGGGCCTCTGCCAAGCGAATCACGGCGGTCATACCCTACTACGGCTACGCCCGCCAGGATCGCAAGGATCAGCCGCGTGTTTCCATTGCCGCCAAGCTGATGGCCAACCTGATTACGGAAGCGGGCGCCAACCGTATTATTACGATGGATCTGCACGCCTCGCAGCTTCAGGGTTTCTTCGACCTGCCCCACGATCACCTCTACGCCAGTAAGATATTCTACGAGTATTTCCAGGCAAAAGGAGTGCAGGATATTGTGGCGGTTTCCGGTGATGTCGGATCAATCAAGGTGGCGCGCGCTTTCGCCAAGAAGCTCCGTTGTGGGTTGGCTATTATCGACAAAAGGCGGCCGGAAGACAACCGGGCGGAGGTAATGAATGTCATCGGCGACGTTAAGGGCAAGAACGTGGTCGTGCGGGATGATCTGATCGATACCGGCGGTACGCTGGTGTTGGGCGCCGAGGCGCTCAAGGAGCAAGGGGCGCTGGACATCTACGCCTGCGTCACGCACGGTGTTCTCTCCGGTGATGCCATCAGGCGGATTGAGGAATCGCCGATTACCGAGATAATCATTACTGATACGATTGATCGTAATTCGGTCAATCTGCCCCCTAAGTTCACTGTCTTATCCACCGCGGGGATTTTCGGCGAGGCGATTCGCCGTATCTGGCATGAAGAATCGGTTTCGAAGTTATTTGATTAGATCATTTTTATTCCTGGAGCTTAAATGGAAGATTTAAAACTATTGGCCGAAGTTCGCAATGACGCCGGTAAGGGTGTGGCCCGTAAACTACGCGCCGGTGGCACCGTTCCCGCCATTCTCTACGGTCTGGATAACGAGCCGAAAAAGCTCGGTATCTCCGGTCGCGAACTGGGGCGTTTGCTGCAGACCAGCGGTGAGAATGCTGTCCTTGATCTGAAGATCGGCAGGAAACGGCCCGAGAAAGTACTGCTTCGCGAGGTACAGCGTCACCCCGTCACCGACGACATTATCCATGTTGACTTCCTGCGGATCGACCCAAGCAAGAAGATCAAGATGTCGGTACCGATCAAAATAGTCGGCACACCGGAGGGCGTCAAAGCAGGCGGCGTAATGGAGCTAGTCCGTCGTGATCTGGATATCAGTTGTCTGCCAGCGGAAATACCTGCTTACATCGAGGTTGATGTCTCCGAGTTGACGATCGGTGATGCAATCCATGTTTCTGATTTATCGATTGAGAAGATGGAAGTTCTTACTAATCCGGTACGCACCATCGTAACCGTGCAACCGCCGATTGTCTCCAAGGAACTGGAGCCGGCTGAGGAGGGTGAGGAAGTGGAGGCTGAGGAAGAGGTTGCGGAAGCAGAAGAACCAACTGAACCTGAGGTCATCACCGAGAAGAAGAAAGAGGACGAGGGGGGAAAGAAAAAGTAAGCGGACGAGTCAAAATACCCGATTGATATCCTCAAAGATGCCGGTGTCGATCTGACCAAACCAGAGCCGACACGGACGATTATTCTCCGATCTATGCCCACTGCTCGCAGCAGGAGGCGTACGCTCAGGTCAGGACGGCAATCAGGCATGTTCCTTTCCGGCAGGGGCAGAAGATACTCGATATCGCCTGCGGTAATGGCCGCCACCTGTTTTACGCAGTTCCTCCCACGGCAGATTTGGTACGGCAGAAAACAGTAGTAGAATACAGCGATGGTGACACAGTCAGAGTCATAGTTTCATTATGCGTATTGCTTGGCTTACGGATATCCACCTTAACTTTGTCAGTTCGGTCGATGAGAGGTCATTTACTCATAAGATAATGGCAGAACAACCCGATGCAGTCATTATCACAGGAGATATTGGAGAGTCCGGTGATGTTGCTGAGCATCTGGAATATATGGCCAATGTTCTGCGATGCCCCATCTTCTTTACTCTCGGCAATCATGATTTCTACAACGGCTCCATTGGGGAAGTAAGAGACAGTGTCCGGAAGCTGATATCTCAGCAGGAGAACCTGATTTGGCTATCAGACGCAGCGGTCATACAGGTCACAGAAAGTCTGGCGATCGTGGGTCACGATTCTTGGGCTGACGGACGCCTCGGCGACTATGACGGTTCCTGCGTGGAGTTGAACGACTTCTATTTGATAGATGATTTCGCAGGTTTGGACAGGCGCCGGCGTCTGAATCTGATGCAGTTCCTAGCGGAGCAGGCAGCTGATCATTTTCGCCGCACACTTCCATCAGCATTCGAGAGTGTTGATTATGTAATTCTGGCCACACATGTTCCTCCTTTCAAGGAATCCTGCTGGCATGGCAGCAGGACATCTAACGATATGTTTCTGCCGTTTTTCTCGTGTAAGGTCGTAGGCGATGTCCTGATGGAAATCATGACGCGAAATCCTACTAAGAGCCTGACCGTTCTATGTGGTCATACTCACGGAGGCGGCGAAGCACAAATTCGTCACAATCTGAAAGTCCTGACAGGGGAAGCTACCTATGGTCAGCCTGTGATTCAGCGAGTTCTCGACCTTAAGTAAGTCAGTAACGCCTGCCGCATAAGTAAACCCGCCCGCTACTGCGCTCTGGGTGCGTTACGGTCTGACAGATTTATAGAGGATTTCCCTCCTCCCGATCTTCGGCGACTGCAGCTACTGACATAGTACACCGGTGATGCGGTCGCCATCAATTCGTAACAACCTGACCGGTCGTATCTGGTTGTGAAGTGACTCTTTGCTCTTCGCTTGCACTCGCATATAGTTATCAGCGAAACCTACCCAGTAGCCCTTCTCTTCGTTTTCAAAGAGTACATTGATCGTACGTCCGAGATGCCGTTCGTAGAAAGTATACTGCTGGCGTTGACCCAGTTCGATCATGATTCGAGTGCGTGCTTTCTTGGTTTGAGGATCAATCTTGTCGGGCATTTTCGCCGCCAGAGTGCCGGGGCGATCAGAATAAGTAAAAACATGAAAATAGGAGATGGGCAGATCGGCCACCACTTTCTTGCCGCTTTTGAACTCAGTATCTCCCTCACCAGGGAAGCCGACTAACAGGTCAGTACCAAGGCCGATATCGGGAACCAGTTCAGCCGCCCATTCGATAAACTTGATATACTCACCGACAGTGTGACGCCGCCGCATCTTTTTTAAGATAGTCTCGTCGCCGCTCTGCAGGGGAATATGCAGATGACGGCAGAGCTTATCGGAACCGGCCAGATGGCGCACCAGGTCGCTGCCGACTGAGGTCGGTTCAATTGAGCTGACGCGGATGCGCGCCAGGCCGCTAATTTGCTCCAGGGCTTTGACAATATCAAGGAGGGTCTGACCGTTGCTGCTGTATGTACCGATATTGACACCGGTGAGCACGATCTCCTTGTGCCCCGCCGCCACCAGTTTTTCAGCCTCATTCAATACATCGGCGAAGCGGCGACTGCGCGCACGACCGCGCGCCTGGGGGATAATGCAAAAAGAGCAATAATCATCGCAGCCGTCCTGCAGTTTCAGGTTGGCGCGGGTGGTATGCTCATAGAGACCGACTGAGTCGATTACGAATTCCTCACGGGGCAGTCGGCGCGAGTGGATGACCAGCGGCGACTCCTTTTTCTGGAGATCACCCAAATAATCCACGACGTTCAGTTTATGCTCGTTGCCCATGATCAGGTCGACACCCTCAATCGCCTTGATGACATTAACCGCCATCTGCGAATAGCAGCCAACGACGGCGACAAAGGCTCCGGGATTACCACGAAGCGCCTTTCTTATTGCCTGCCGGCATTTGGCATCTGCCTGTTCAGTAACGGTGCAGGTGTTGACTATGGTTAGATCAGCGGGATGATTTGATTTGACGATTTCGTAGCCGTGCTCAGTTAAGCTTTTGGCGATAATCGCTGTCTCCGCCTGGTTGAGGCGGCATCCCAGTGTATGCAAACTGGCTGTCGGCAATTTCCCACAAACTCCCAAATATCTTGCAATGTGAATGTCGAAACCCTTGATATTATGAAAA
>JAGLUH010000369.1 GCA_023134875.1 Candidatus Zixiibacteriota bacterium | reverse complement strand
ATCATCATCCAGGAAGAAAGCGTCCTCCAGGCGAGCGGCAGCGTGAAAATCGAGCACGGCGAAGGTCTCGCCGCCGTCAACCGTTTTGAGAATAGAGCCAGCCGCCGTCACAGCATAGCCAAGGTCATCGTCAGGAAAATGGATGCCGGTGATATCCTCGCCGGTGGGCAGAGGCAGTTTTCGGAAATTCAAAATCAATTCATCATCCGACGAAGAACAGCCGACAATTAAAATAGCAGCTAATGATATTGCGATAATTTTTACTCGAATCATAGTCTGATGTCCGTAGCAACAGTTAATTTTCTATCAGTAAATTGTCGGCGCCTGCCAAGTCAAGCAAAAACTGTTTGCAAATGGGACAAGGTGGCCTTACTCTGCCCGAGGTTAAGGTGCTGTCACTGTCAATGGATGTGAATTAATAGCTATGTCGGTCTCTCTCGAATTACATAACGTCTCCTTTCAATACGGCGATTCCTTGCCCCTGCTCAGCAATCTCTCCTTTTGCTTAGAGGAGGGCGAGGTATTGTGGCTGACCGGTGCGGCCAGCTGCGGCAAGAGTACTCTGGTCAGGATCATCCTGCGAGAGGAGACGCCGAATAGCGGCAGCGGCTCTGTGCTGGGAAAATCGCTGTTCGGGCCGAATGGGTACGATCAACGACAGTTGCGACAGGATATCGGTTTGATTCTTGAGCGGAACCTCTTTCTGCCCCATATTGATGTTGCCGGCAATGTTGCCGCGCCTTTGCTGGTCAAGGGGTTGTCACGGCGACGCATCGGTAGGCGGGTCAAGGAAGCTCTGCGCCAGGTGGGTCTGACCGGCAAAGCCAGAGCGAGCGTAAGTGAGCTTTCAAAGACGGAACGACGGCTTCTGACCCTGGCGACAGCACTGGCCAAGAAACCGCCTCTTATTATTGCCGATCTGAACCCGGATGACATCGACCGAGGCTATCTGGTACCTCGCCTGCTGGAGTCGGCTGCTTACGGCAGTGCGGTCTTGCTGCTGGCTCAGAGTCGCTGGGGTGAGGGTCGGGAATATTCACTATCGGGAGGTACTCGTGTCGCCGCGTTCGTTTAGCCGCCGGAGCGCCGGCTTGCGCCGTAATCTGGCAAGCAACGCCGGTACAATCTTTGTCACCGGCCTGATTTTTCTGCTGTTGGGAATGGTTGTCCTGATAACGGAGAATTTCAGAAGCTACAACCGTCAGATCAAAGCGGAACTTGAGTTTGAGGTTTACCTGAGCGACGATACGACACCGATTGAACTGTATCTATTAACAATTGCCATCAGAGACGTCCCTGGATTCAACGCCTTGCGGCTTCAGGACCGGTCGGAAGCCTACGCCCAGATGCAAGAACTGCTGGGAAAGGAACTCCTTCCCAATGGCGGCTTTAATCCCTTTCCCAATACGATAGTAGTCGACTTCACCGAGAAGACTTCGACACTGGCAGCTTTCGGCGCTGCCGCCGAAGAACTGGCAACCTTCAGATGTATCGAGAACATCAACTACGGCGAAGAATGGCTTCTAACGCAGGAACCGTTGTTTGCGTTTCTCAATTTATGTTCCACTTCTCTGGCCTTGCTGGTTTTTGCCGCCACAGTGATCCTGGTATTCTGGGCGGTAAGCAAGATTGTCTACTCCCGCCAGGAAGAGATCAAAGCCCTGCTGATGCACGGCGCCGGATTCAGGCAAATCGGTATTCCCCTCATCCTGGAGGGCTGCGCCCTGGGCACTCTGGGAGCAATCCTGGGAGAGCTGCTGTTGGTGCTTCTCTGGCAGGCGTCCTGTCAGTTGCCGCTGCAATTAGCCTTTATCTCGACGACATCGATGGTTGCCATTCCCCTGTCCGGATTCTTCTCCGGCATAACCGCCGGTTATCTTGTGGTGACAAGAAGGATACTACCTTGAAAATGCTGGCTCACGGGTCGGCGTTACTCCTCGGCCTGCTGCTGATTATCCCCAACTGGCCGGCGGCTGCTGACAATACGGGACGCGACAAGAAGCTGGAGATAATCAGAACAAAACTCCATGATGCTCGCCGCCAGCTTGACAGCCTGCTTGCCAGCCAGGCCGATATCTATGAGCAACTTGACAAGGTGGAAGAAACCCTGGAGCTTTCCGCCAGGCTGCAACGTCGGCACCGCCGGCAAATCAGGCAGGTCAGCGCGGAGATTCCTCGAATAAAAGCGGAGCTCAAGGCGGCGCAAGTTAACCTCTCGCTTTCAAACCAGGTACTCAACCAGCACCTGCGCAACTTCTATACCCAGACCAGCAAGCCGACGGCAGGCTTTGCATTCTCGCAGAAGGAAGCGCTCGAGCAATCACGCCGGCAGTATCTCTTGACCCGCCTGCTGCTCTACGATAAGACCCAATCGACCTTGCTTGACGCCCGGATCAAAGAGTATAAGCAAGTGCTGGTAAGTTTGAGTCAGCGCCAGGATCAGTTGGCGGCGTTATCGACGGTAAAGCGAAGAGAAGAAGAAGAGGCGCGGCAGGCGATGCAGCAACGGGAAAAACTGCTTGCCGCCGCTCAGCATCGGAAACGACAGAAAAAGAAGGAGATCGCCGAGCTTCAGGAAGCATCAGGGTTACTGGGTGATATTATTGCCGAACTCGAAGACGAAAGAGATAACCCGGTCTGGCAGAAAGAACGTACTCTGGCGGTCAAGATGAAGGGAAAGCTGCATTGGCCGGTGAGAGGCAGAATCATCAGCCGTTTCGGTACCAAAACCGACCGTACCGGCCTCACCTCGAAAGAGAGCGGCATCAAAATTGCTACCGTTGCCGGCCGCAAAGTGGTTGCCGCTCTCACCGGCGAAGTGGTCTACATCGGCTGGGCCCGGGGCCTGGAGAAATTCCTGATAGTCGCTCATGGTGGTTCCATCTATTGCCTCTATGGCAATCTTGCCGACATTAGGATCAGCGAGGGTGATCAACTGATTCGGAGTGAGCCATTCGCCGAAACCGCCGGCGACAGGCTGCATTTTGAAATTCGTGATGGCAAAGTTCCTCTTGATCCCTTAAAATGGTTAAAGTGATGGAGGATACGACAGCAACGAAAACAAACCCCCAGCCGGAGATCACTGCTCAGCTTGGTTCACTGCTGGCCAACAGCCGCCTGCATAGTTCTCTCCTGTTCGCCGGCAGGAAAGGTGTCGGCAAATGGACTGTCGCGCAGGAACTGGCGAAGGCGATTACTTGTCGTGAGAATCAGCAGGAATACTGCGGCAAGTGTCACTCCTGTCGTCAGGCGGATCGCTTTATCCATCCCGACATTTATTACCTCTTTCCCCTGCCGAAGGAGAAAGAGAAGGAGGACAAACCGTCACGTTACCTAAGCTACCTGCAGCACAAGGCGGACTATCCTTTCGCCGACGGCTCTGATGACGTTACCAGCTTCATCACCATTGACAGTATCAGGAAGTTTCAGACGAGACTGGCGCATAAGGCATCATTGTCCTCCCGCAAGGTGGGTATCATCTACGAGGCGGAACGGATGCTGCCGGCGGCAATGGATTCCCTGCTGAAAACACTGGAGGAACCTCCCCCCAACTCTTACCTTTTCGTTATCACCGATCAGCCCCGCTTCCTGCCGGAGACAATACAATCCCGCTTGCTGCGAGTAAATTTCCCGTTGCTAACTGACGAGTTTATCGCCGCCTATCTGCGCGAGCATTTCCCGGTCGCCGAAGAAAAAATCACCATCCTGACACATCTGGCCGGCGGTTCTCTTTACAACATCGAATTTCTGGTTGAGGGTGACTACCTGCGAGCGCGGGAGACGGCGTTTGGCCTATTCGAGAACGCGCTGCGGCTTGCACCCGCTGATTTTCAGGTTAAGTACGCCGATAGTGCCACCATCGCCACCCGCGATAAGGTCGAACGCCTGTTGCGTTTCTGGCAAAGCTTCCTGCGAGATATGGCATATCTCAGTTCCCTGCCTGAGGGAACGCCGGATGATACAGCTTCCGGGCTGATTAATTTCGACCTGCGGGAGCGTTATGGGGGCTGTCTGCAGAAGATCACCTCATTCGACAAACTATATCACTGCAACGAATGCATCGAACAAGTACGCCAGCAACTACGACGCAACGTCACCCCGCGCATGGCGGCTTTCAGTTTCCTCCTTGACCTCGCCGGCCACAACCTGTAGGCAGACAGGCACCCCACCATTTCGGGTTTGTTGACGATTTTCCCTTCTTGCAGTATCACTGTTGCCGGCGCTTGTCAGCCTCTTATAGGCCGCAGCCCGTCAGAGCCGACCCTTGGACGGCACGCGACAAAAAACCGCATCTAAGGAAATCTCACCTCCCCTCACGTTGCTACCTGCCCTGTAAAGCTCTTGACAGGATTGGTATAACGCAGTTAATTGCCGATAGCTCAGGTACAAGGCCATCCTGCTACGCTGGAGGTTTAATGGAGGCTGATCGTTTGCTATATGAGGTGGAATTCAAGGCGTTCCGGCGTCAGTACTGCGAAAATCCTTTCAGCCTCGACCTATACAAGGATCAGTGGGTTATCGTCGAGGCCGAGCGTGGCGAGGACATGGGTTTCATTCATCAGCCTATCAATCGTGATCTTGAACCGAAGGAAAAACTGAAAGGGATATTACGGGTCGCCACCTATGAGGATCAGGAAAAGCTGCACAAGAATCGGGAGATGGAAGCCGACTCGATGATCTGCTGCCAGGAGATGATTGATAAACACCACCTTGATATGAAACTGGTCGATGTTGAGTATCAGTTTGACTGCAATAAGCTCACCTTCTATTTCACTGCTGACCAGCGGGTCGATTTCCGCGCTCTGGTGAAAGACCTGGCCGCTACTTACCATACCCGCATCGAGTTGCGCCAGATTGGCGTCCGCGACGAAGCGCGTCGGCTGGGAGGATTTGGTGTCTGCGGCTTGCAGCAATGCTGCAACTCCTTTATTCGAAACTTCGAGCCAATCTCAACACAGTTGGCACGCGACCAGAATCTCTCCCTCAATCCGGCGAAGATATCCGGTAATTGCGGAAGACTGCTCTGCTGCCTGGCTTATGAACATAAGCACTATATCCAGGCCGTCGCCCGCTTCCCTGATGTGGGATCGGCATACCAGGGAGAACCAGGTCGGGGAGTTGTAGAGGCGATTAATGTCTTTCATCAGTTCATGGTAGTTAGATACGAGGATGGTACTCGCGAAAAGATCAGCCTCCTGGAGTATGGCCGGCATCAAAGAAAAGGTCGAACCAGCAGTGAAAAATCAGTCGGGGAAAAAGAGTAGCATGAGCTTTTATATAACGACACCGATCTATTATGCCAATGCCGAGCCGCATATTGGTCATGGTTACACCACGGTTACGGCCGATATTGTGGCGCGCTTTCATCAGTTAGTGGGCGAGGAGACCTTCTTCCTCACCGGTCTGGATGAACATGGTTCCAAAATAGAGGAAGCCGCTATCGCTGCCGGCAAGACACCGCAGGAGCTTGTGGATGAGAACTCTGAGCGATTCCGACGAACCTTTGCCGCTCTCGATATTTGTTACGACGATTTTATTCGTACTACCTCCGAGCGGCATAAAAAGGGCGTAAGAAAGTTTCTCGGCAGGCTGTGGGAATCGCGAACCCCCGCAGGCGAGCCTGTCATCTACCAGGGGGAATATGAGGGGCTCTATTGTACCGGTTGCGAGAACTTCATCACCGAGAAGGAACTAACCGATGATGGTCTCTGCCCGGCTCACCTTACCAAGCCAAAGAAACTCTCTGAAGCCAACTATTTCTTCCGGCTCTCTGCTTACCTCGGGCAAGTGGAGGAATTGATTCGCTCCGGCAAAATGAAAATTATGCCTGATGGACGGCGCAATGAAGTGCTGGCGCTCTTGAAGCAGGGATTGGATGACTTTTCCATCTCACGTGAACGAGTGGGATGGGGTATTGAACTGCCTTTTGATTCCTCGCAGAAAACCTATGTCTGGGTTGACGCCCTGCAGAACTATATCACCGCAATCGGTTACGGTGATGACCGCGAGAACTTTGACAAAAGATGGCGAAATTCGCAGATCGTGCATTTGATGGCCAAGGATATCTTGAAGTTCCATGCTATCTACTGGCCAGCCATGCTGCTGGCGGCAGGCGAGAAAACTCCGGAGGTTCTCTTTATCCATGGTTATATCAGCCTCGACGGGCAGAAAATCAGCAAGTCGCTCGGCAACGCCATCGCCAACGAACGGTTGATTAATGATTTTGGTCGCGACGCCGCTCGCTACCTGCTGGTATCCCAGTTCCCCTTCCACCAGGACGGCGACATCAACTACGCCCGCCTTTATGAAAAGTACAACTCCGATCTCGCCAATGACTACGGCAACCTGGTCAGTCGGGTGATTAAGATGGTCTTTGTCAATTTCGAAGGCAGGATTCCTCCGGTCGGTGAGAGTGGGACAATTGCTGACGACGAACTGGGCGAATTGCTGGTTTCCGTTCCGCAGACAGTAATAGCAAGAATCGGTGAGATCGATGTGATGGGCGCAATCGAATCTACCTGGTCATTGATACGCGGCGCCAATCGCTTCTTCGACCACAACAAGCCGTGGGAACTGGCCAAGAAGGGTGAAACCGAAAAACTGGGGCCGGTGCTTTACCGCTCACTTGATGCCGTCCGAGTGGTGGCATCGCTGACAGCGCCGATTATGCCGGACAAATCACGGCAGGTTTTCCGTATGCTCGGACTGCCGGATGATTACCAGCCAAGTCTGGCCGATGTCACCGACCGTGGCTTTCTCAAGAGTGGAACCCAACTGGTCAAAGGTGAAAATATCTTTCCTCGCCTCAAGGTTCCCCAAAAGGAAGCGCCCGCCACGACTGACGAAAGCAGAACAAAGGATGTCGCCGGTGT
>JAGLUH010000368.1 GCA_023134875.1 Candidatus Zixiibacteriota bacterium | reverse complement strand
CACCAGGATGCGTGACCGCTCCGTTGGCGGAGTCGGTTCCGGGTATACCAGGCTCGATCTTATAATCGGCGGCACGCTGATGCAGCCGTCAATTAATGCCGCTGCGGGTTCTTCCTATACCGATGAGGATATTGTCGGCATGTTGCTGCTGAATAGTCCCGCCTCGGCATCTCGTCAGGAGGTCATGGAGGCCTCCCCGCTGGAAGAGCGAATTCTTGACGTGCTGGGAGTGAGCCTTAGCCGCCAAATCACGCGCTTCATTGGGGTGGAACAATTTGAGATCATTCCCGCTTATGGCCAGGATCAGCAGCTTTCCGGAGCGGAAATCTCCCTCGGCTTCTACACCGCCCCCAATCTCTATACTTATCTGTCGTCACCCCTTTCTTTTATTGGTCAAACTGAAGTCGGCTTCGAATATCGCTTTGGCCGGCACTTCTTTCTGGGCGGCAACCGTGACCGCGACAATCTCTACCACCTGAATCTGAATCTCAACTGGGAAATCAAATGAAGCCGGTTTCGATTTTGCTGACACTTTTTCTGATATCGCTTTTTCCGGCTGATCTTGACGGTACTCAATCAGTCAGGGACAAGAGCAAACTGATTGCCAAGCGTCCCCATATTGAACGGATAGAGGTGAAAGGTAACGAGAGTTTCACCACCGACAAGATCAAGTCAAAACTCTCCTGCAAGGAGGATGGCTTCTGGCAAAGTCTTCGCCTTAAAGGGCGGAATCGCTTAACCAAGGCGAAGCTGCATAACGACCAGGCAATGCTTGATTATTTCTACCGCAGTGAGGGTTTTATCGACGCTGACATCAAGGTCGACTTCCATGGTAACCTTCAGGAACGTACCGCGGTTGTCACTGTCGATATTGATGAGGGAGTCCGCTATCGGATTGCGGACGTAACCATCTCCGGTGACCTGGGACGCTTCCAGTGGAAGGTTTATCATGAATCTAAAAAGCTGCGAGTGGGTGACTGGCTGAATCTCTCCCTTATCGATGTGATTAGGCGGAGAATCAAGACTATCTTTGCTAACAACGGTTATCCCTACGCGAGTATTATTGTTACCCTAACTCGTGAATCGGTTCTTGGCAGCGTTGACATCGATATTCGTATCAGCCAGGGCAACCTGGTGGTCTTCGGTACAGTTCTGATCGACAGCAATCAGTTCATTGCCCCCGCCGTTTCACAGAGGATATTCAAGAAGGAAATCGCCTTCAAAGAGGGAGAGGTCTACAGTCGTGACAAGCTTATCACCTCACAGCAGCGTCTATTGAGAACCAACTTGTTCAGCTACATCGCCCTGCGACCGCCGAAATACATGAGCCATGAAGACAGTCTCATGCCTGATTTTCGTGTTACCGGTGTTGCCCGGACACCCAAATATGTCAATCTTTCGACCGGCGCCGGTCAGGACCCCGCGCTGGACCTCGTCTGGGACCTGGCCGCAAGCGTGGGCAATCGTAACATCGGCGGCAGCGGCAGAAAGGTCATGTTCGAGTCATCGGCCTCGTTTGCAGAGGTCGATAATATAGTACGCCTGATTCGGGCTGGCATCGAATTTGGCTATGTTGAGCCATACCTGTTCGGCATCAGGATGCCCCTTATTACCAGGCTGCGCTTCGAGCCGGGCCTGAAAGCAGTGATTCAGGACTACTCCATTGAAACCATTGCCTTGCAGGTAACCGCAGTGCGGGAATTCTCACTGGCCACCAAACTTTCCATCTCGGGAAGCTATGAGCGGATCAGGGTCTACAATGCAGCAAACCCGGAAGAAGAGGAGACCAGCACTAATGGTAAACTGGTGCTGCAACTGGATAGGGACAGCCGACCGCTCGATGCTAAGTTCAATCCCAGTTCCGGGTCATTGACGGAGTATCGCCTGGAATCTGTGGGTGGCCTGTTGGGTGGCGACGATAACTTCCTGAAGCTGCTGTTCAACTGGGCGAAGTACAACCGATTCCTGGGAAACTCAGTGTTTGCCTCACGTCTCCGGTGTGGCTGGGTCGATGAACTCACCGGTGAGGATGTCGTTCCCAGCCGCGACCGCTTCTTTCTTGGCGGCGCCTTCACCATTCGCGGTTTCGAGGAAAACAGCATCTTTCCGGTCGACAACCTCGGTATCGAGGGTGGGACAACTATCGGTTTGCTGAATCTGGAAATCAGAGCGCCCCTTTTCTGGCAGTTCTGGGGTTCTCTCTTCTTTGACTCCGGATTCAACACCCTCGGCCTGGTGCCAATCAATCAATTCCGTTATAGCGGCGGCGCCGGAATCCAGTTTACATCGCCGGTCGGCCCGATACGGCTTGATTATGGCCGGCGCATCGCTGTCAATGATACTGACCCGGGCGGCCGTTTTCACCTGAGCATACTTTATGCTTTCTGAGATCGGACAGTACCAGCCATGACAAGACCGATCATCGGCATCGTGCCGGCATTAACACCAGAGGATCATCAGTTCATACCTGAACCCGCTTACCGTTTTGAGTATATCAAGCAGCACTACTACGAGGTGTTAGAAGAGCAAGGAGCGACTCCGGTGATTCTGCCTGCCAGCGAGCGTCATGACAATGTTACAGACTACTGTGAACTAATATCAGGCCTGCTGCTGGTGGGTGGCGAGGATGTCAATCCCTCTCTTTACGGTGAAGAACTGGATAAATATACATCCACATTGCCACCTCGGCGCGATCTGCTGGAACGCAGGCTGGTTCAGGAGTGTTGCCGCCGCAAGATTCCCATCCTGGCTATCTGCCGTGGTATGCAGATGCTCAATGTCGCTTTCGGCGGTACACTTTATCAAGACCTTTCCCACTGTCGGGGCGCCGGTGATCACCGTCAGCAGGGAGAACTTGATTTCAGCACCAGTCACCAGGTTCAAGTAGTCGCCGGTACCATGCTGCACCAGATACTCAATTGTGACATGATCGAGGCCAATACCGGCCATCATCAGGCGGTCAGGCACGTAGGGGAGGGGCTGATCGTGGCCGCCCGGGCGCTGGATGGCGTGATTGAGGCGCTTGAAGGCGACGGTTTCATTATCGGCGTGCAATGGCATCCGGAAAGCTGGCCGGCCGATCAGATCAGTCGTCGGCTTTTTACCGCTTTCGGCGCCGCCGCCCGCCGGCCAGGTTCCGGAACGTATAAAGACAGGGAACCCCCCATGCGGGGTGCTTAAACTTATGATGAGTCTGATGTCATGACAGAGAGGGTCTTTCGGCTTGAGTTTCGGTTAAGATGGAGCCTTGACGGTTCCGCGATCAGTATCGTGTTCTATCTTTTGGATATGTGGCAAATATCTGCTTTTCCTGTCGCAGCTTGCGGTCCATTCCGGAGATACATTCAATCAAATAGCGCAAGGTATCTTCATCTAAGTCTTTTTGCCATTCCCTCAATAGTAAAGATAAAATCTTGGGATCAGCGAATTTCTCCAGCACCTCAGCGGCCCTCCACTTGACGTAACTATCTTCATCCTGAAGAGCTTCTATCAACGGTTTAACCGCTTGCGGGGATTCTATCTCGCCAAGGGCCAGGGCGGCTCTCCACCTGACGTCATAATCTTCATCCTTAAGCGCTTCCATTAACGGTTTAACCGCTTCCGGGGATTTTATCTCGCCAAGCGCCTTGGCGGCCCTCCACCTGACGCCACTATCTTCATCCTTAAGAGCTTC
>JAGLUH010000367.1 GCA_023134875.1 Candidatus Zixiibacteriota bacterium | reverse complement strand
ATACCGGAGACCCTGCTGGAATCGGAGTTGTTCGGCCACGAGAAGGGGGCGTTCACCGGCGCTGATGCCAAACGTATCGGGCTTTTTGCTCAGGCGGACAAGGGCACATTGTTGCTCGATGAAATCGGCGAAATGCAGGTGAGCTTGCAGGCCAAGTTGCTGCGAGCGCTGGAAACCAAATCCTTCTTTCCCCTCGGTGCGCGCAAACCGGTCAAGGTGGATGTCAGGGTGGTGACAGCGACAAATCGTGATTTGCAACGTGAGGTAGAGGAGGGGCGGTTTCGCATTGATCTCTATTACCGCATCGGTGTTGTCACGATCACCTTAAAGCGTCTCGCCGACCGACCGGAAGATATTCTGCCGATTGTAGCTCGCTATCTTGATCGCGTCAAGGCGAAATTCGTTTTCAGTCCGGAAGCCACCAACCTGCTGCTGAAATACAGTTGGCCGGGTAACGTTCGTGAACTTGCCAATTTCCTGCAACGATTGCTTTTGACCGCTCCCAGCGGGGAGATCAGTCGCGACACGGTTGCCTCGCTGCTGGACAAGTATGGCAGTGACGACCGTACCCTGCCAGTGGTCACCAACATCACGCCGGAGCAATCGGGCTACCGCCTGATCTACCAGGCGCTCCTGAACCTGGCCAATGAAATCGTCGATATGAAACGACTTCTGACCGAGCGTCTCGGTGAAGTGTCAAACGGTCGCGTTGAGCCGGTGGCGACGACAGCCGGTGGGGAACTGGAAGTGATGGAGGAAAAGCTGATCAAGGATGCTGTTGATCGTTTCGGCGGCAACCGCAAGCAAGCCGCCGCCCACCTCGGTATCGGTGAACGTACCCTTTACCGCAAATTAAAGAAGTACGACATCAGTTGACCATGCGGACCAGGCAAGCCTCCCTGATCTTATTGCTTGTCCTCTTGTTTGTTACGGGCCGGCAACTCTACGCGCAATCGTTCTACTTCACTGATCTGCTTCTCACCACGCTGCAGCAACTTGACCAAGCTTTCGCCGAGGGCGAAATCAGCGCCGAAGATTACGAGGCGCTTCGTGAGGTGTTTTTCCGGGATGCAGGAGGCGATCGGGAAAAGTACACAGATCTCCTGACCCCGCAATTGAAGGATGAACTTTACAAACTGGCACGGTATCCACTGCGATGCAAATATCACGGTTCCTTTATCCAGGACCTGGAGGCTGGCAAAAGCCTGGTTCGCTATGACAGGCTGAAACTCCGCTGGCGGCAATTTCGCTTCGATCTTTCCGCTCAGGAGCGCGGCGACGGTAGATATATCATCCGGTCGCGTTCCCTCAGTTACAACTGGGATCAGAACTATGTTGTCCTCGGCAGCTATGATCTGAAACTGGGGCATGGTCTGACACAGGGACACGCAAACTATCAGAGTGAGTTAAAGCGTATTGATGATTTCGTCGGCAGTCTTACGCAGCCGATCAAGAACCGTCAGAACGGTCTCCTCTTTCGACATAATCACGATGCCTGGAAGACCACTGTTTATGTTTCCCGAACAGCGGGCGAACTTCATACAAAGGATATCTACGGGGCTGCCTTCCGGCTGGGAGAAACGCGTACAATTATGGGTTTGATCGGATTGCGCCAGATGATCACCGATGAGAACGACCGAAGCGTCGCACGTAACTTCATCGCGCCCCATTTTCGTTACTCAAGAAAACGTTTTCAGATCGCCGGTGAATCCTCATTCGGTCTTAAGGCTGGCTCCGCCCACCTCTATGAATTCAAATGGTATGAGCGCCGAGGGGAAATCGCGGCAAGAGTTTTCAGCTACGGCAGGAGTTATCAGAACCTGCAATCGGG
>JAGLUH010000366.1 GCA_023134875.1 Candidatus Zixiibacteriota bacterium | reverse complement strand
TACTGCGGCTGGAATATCGACGACATTGAACTCATGGGCTACGTCTCCGGCAGCGGTAGTACCGCGTCAATGGAGTACACGCCAACGGCGATGGCGGACAGCCTGGTAGAGGGTGATACCACCGTCCACGATATTAAAATCAAGAATGTCGGCGAGGCCGATCTGCGCGTCCGCTTTATTCCCTCGGTGAGCTGGATTACCTGCTCCTCCGATTTGCTTGTGATTCCGCCGGGTGACAGTCTTGACCTGCCGGTTACAATCAACGCTACCGGCATGTTGCCGGGCGACCATGACGGCACGATCGACTACACTGCCAATGATCCCGCCAATGCCTCGGGCAGCATCGCCGTCACCCTGCATATTTACGCTCCCAGCATCTCCACGACGCCGGGCACTATCACCGAGTATGTCGACAGCACCGGTGTCTCCACCCGCGAACTGATTATCAACAACACCGGCCTCGGCAAATTGTCATACGGCATTGCCTGCGAGACCGATTCCGGCAAGGTTGGCGAGCCTTTCGCCAAGCAGGTGGTGGAGGAGCCGTTGGGTTATCGTATCACCGATCCTGACAAGAATGGCGTCGAGGAACCCTACTATCCCGAGGTGACCAAGGGCAGCGGCGGTCCCGACGGTTTCGGCTATACCTGGATTGATTCGGATGAACTGGGCGGCCCGACATACAACTGGATTGACATCTCCGCAGTGGGAACCGCCCTGACGCTTGATGATGACGCTTACTCCGATCCCTTGGCGCTCGGTTTCAACTTCCCCTTCTACCAGTACCAATACACCGAGGTTTATCTCAGTTCCAACGGCATTCTCACCTTCGGCGGGGGTAACAGCACTACCGCCAATACGGCGATTCCCACAACGCCGCCACCGAACAACATGATCGCCATGTGGTGGGATGACCTCGATCCCTCGGATGGTGGAAATATCTACTACTACCACGATGTTACCGGTGGGCGATTTATCATTACATTTGACGGCGTGCCAAATTATCAGTATCCTAACGGTACCGGCTCTCTCACTTTCCAGGCGATACTCTATTCCAACGGTCTAATCACTCTGCAGTACGGAGTGATGAACCCCGGCGCCGATGCCGCCGGTCTGGCAGGTGCAACAATTGGGATCGAGGACTCCCTTGGTACTGACGGCCTCCAGGTCGTCTACAATGCCCCCTATATGCAAGACAATCTGGCGATCGATTTCCGCGGCGCCACGCCAAGCTGGTTGAACGTCAGCCCGACCGGCGGGACGGTTGACCCGATGAGTATTGATACCGTCATGGTTCAGTTCGATGCTCTTGATCTGCCGGATGGTCAGTATACCGGACGGTTGCGGATCAACTCCAACGATCCCATGCAGCCGGTATTGATAGTGCCGGTGACCATGATTCTCGGCCAGGCGCCGCCGATCCCAAGTGGTGATGCCAACGGCGACGGATATATTAACATCGCCGATGTTGTCTTTCTCATTGATTACATTTTCAATGGCGGTCCGGCGCCAGTGCCGATGGAAGTCGGCGATGTCGACTGTGACGGTGCGGTAAACATCGCCGACGTCACCTACCTGGTCGCTTATATCTTCGCCGGCGGCCCGCCACCCTGCGTGCATTACCCATCGCCGCAGCGGCTGCAAGAAAGCGCGTCGCCGAACCGATGATTTACTGATAAAGAAGGGGAGTCCGTTGTAACGGACTCCCTTCTTTTCGGGCACGGTGTATACCAACCACGATATCAGTCGAGTTTACAGTTGCTTAGAATTGCTTTTTTGTTATATTAAAGTAGTTACATAGATTGTCTTCGGGGAAATACTTGCTTGGTTGATAGATACTAATTTCACGAGGTTTAACAATGAGCAGTTTGTGTCGAATTCTAATCGTTTTATTCGCCTGTGCCCTGACCGGCAGCCTGATAGCCGCAGGCCAGGCGGAAGAGAAATCGCTGCCGATTGGCCTGACTGAAGAGGAAATGCTACGGCTGGATGAAATCGGCATCACTCACCAATCGACGGCACCATCGAGAGGCCCCGTACGTAATCCCGCTCAGTGGGAACCATCACAAGGCGTAATAATTCGGTATCCCCTCGGCATTCCCCTGGCCCTGGTAAGAGCGTATTCCGAAAACGTGATGGTCACGACGATCGTCTCCAGTACCTATTACCAGGATCAGGCGATCAACTCCTATACCGCCGCCGGCGTGAACATGAGCAATACCAACTGGCTCATTGCCGCCACCGACAGTTGGTGGACGCGCGATTACGGCCCCTGGTTCATTTTCGAGAATAACGGCGATATGGGAATCGTCGATCATATCTACAATCGCCCGCGCCCGCACGATGATGTCATTCCTCAGGCAATCGGCGCGGCCTGGGGGCTCAATGTCTACGGTATGGATTTGATCCACAGCGGCGGCAATCATATGTCGAACGGTCTCGGTACGTCGATATCGACGGTACTGGTCTACAACGAGAATCCCAGCCTGTCGCACAGTGAAGTTGATTCCATCATGTACGCCTATCTCGGCAATGATTATACCGTCCTCGACTATATCCAATCAGGCGGTATCCACCATATCGATTGCTGGGCCAAGATGCTCGACCCGACGACGATCCTGGTCAAGGATGTCCCCACCGGCAGTTCCAGCTATCATTTGCTCAATGCCCGCGCCGACTACCTGGGACAGCAGATCAGCCCCTGGGGACGACCCTATACCGTTGTCCGAGTCTACTGCCCTTACGGTACTGCCTATACCAATTCGCTTATCATAAACGATAAAGTGTACGTGCCTACTTTTGGCTCAACCTGGGATGATTCCGCGCTGATCACCTTCCAGGAGGCCATGCCCGGTTACGAGATTCGCGGCTTCGACGGTTCGTGGTATGATAATGACGCCATTCATTGCCGTGCCATGGGCGTACCCGATAGCAACATGCTCTTTATCCATCATGTACCCCTCTTTGACACTGAAGATATGGTCAATGATTACTATGTCGGCGTCAAGATTGTCGATCATTCCGACGCCGGTTTGATTATGGACTCCACCAAGATCTACTATGATGACGGCGGCGGCACCTTTGTCAGCGCCCCCCTCTTCGCCGCCGCTTATCCCGACTCCTTCTACGGCCACATTCCGGCACAATCGATCAGCACCACGGTGAAGTACTTCATCCAGGCCGCTGATCTATCCAGCCGTATCGAAACCCATCCTTACATTGGCCAGGCCGGTGCGCACCAGTTTACGGTCACAGCAGCCAATGTTCCTCCGCAGATCATCGCCCCTGACTCGCTGTTGTGCAAAGTGAGTGAGGAGTTCGGCTATTATCCCGAAATCGTTGATCCCGACGACTCCATTCATCAGATCGTCTACGCAAACTATCCCAACTGGCTCGGTATTGGCAATGATTCCCTGGTGGGAACCGCCTGTGACACCAATTTGAATTTCTTCTTCAATGTAACTGTACACGATGCTTCTGACTCGGCACAGGCGGAGATAATGGTCGATGTTTACATGTGCGGTGACGTTGACAGTGACAACCTGGTTAACATCGCCGATGTCGTTGCCATGATAAGTATCATCTTCGGCGGTTCGCAGCCGCACCGACTAAGGGTTGTGGCGGATGTTGATTGCGACGGGATTTTTAGTATAGCGGACGTTGTCTATCTGATTAACTATATCTTTGCCGGCGGCCCGCCTCCCTGCGTCGGCTGTTAGAGCATAACCTGGGGCCGACGCGACACTGGTGGCCCACCATTCAGAGACTGTCTTAAAACGTCGCAACCACTGTTGCGCAGGGTCTTTGCCTACGACGAAGTCGGGGGTGTGACTCAGCGCGCTGTAGTACAAGTGCTTGTCTGCCAATCGATGTCCTTTCCGGTCAGTTCACACCTTTGGCAAGCCAAAGGCACGAACCGACCGAACGATGCACTTATGAGACAGCCTCTCCGCGTGCACCAACTTAGTGATATACTTCCCTACGCTCTCACATTTTTTCTTATTGCCTGCCGTTTGAGAAAAATTATATAATAATCCCGTAACCAAGGTGGGCTCGGCATCACGCTTGACACCAGACACCTCATAGCAGCAGTGAGGTATTCAACCATGATAAATAAATACTTCAAACTCGATGAGTTGGGAACCACGGTTCGGCGCGAGATAGTTGCCGGCGCCACGATATTTGTCACCATGGTCTATGCCATGATTCTCAACCCGAAGATACTGGAAGCGGCGGGGATACCGTTTGGGCCGTCGATGGTGGCGACGATTCTTACCGCCGCTTTCGGAACCCTGACGATGGGATTCTATGCCCGTCGCCCCTTTGCCATCGCCCCCTACATGGGCGAGAATGCTTTCATTGCTTATACCGTAGTCAAGGTACTCGGTTACAGTTGGCAGACCGCATTGGGCGCGATCTTTATCGGCGGCGTGCTTTTCACATTGCTGACGATCCTGCATATTCGCGGCTGGCTGGCCAATTCGATACCACACGGATTAAAGATCGGCTTTGCCGTCGGCATCGGTTTTTTCCTCACCTTTATCGGCCTTAATCACACCGGTATCGTGACCATCGGTACACCGGGCGCACCCGTACACGTTGGTGATTTCAGCAGCATCCCCGTGCTGCTGGCGATTGTCGGATTTCTCCTGATCTGTTTCTTGATGATTCTGCGTATGCGTGGCGCAGTTCTGGTGGGAGTACTCACCACCACAGCGCTGGCATTCATTTTCGGTGTGGCGGAACTCCCCGACCGCTGGGTAAGCTTGCCCCCCAGCCTGGGACCGATTTTCGCCCAGGTCGACATCACCGGCGCCCTGACCTGGGGATTCTTCGCCGTGATTCTTACGGTTTTCGTGATGGATTTCGTCGACACCACCGGTACCCTGCTGGGGCTGTCACTAAAAGCCAAACTGCTGGACGAAAAGGGCGAACTGCCGGAAATCGAGAAACCATTCCTTTGCGATGCGCTAGCTACGGTCGTTGGCGCTGTACTGGGAACTACTACGGCGGGGGTTTACCTTGAGTCCGCCACCGGAATCGAAGCGGGCGGACGATCAGGCCTGACGGCGGTGGTTACCGGTCTGCTGTTTTTGCTGACCCTGTTTCTGACGCCCTTCTTTAGTGTTATTCCTGGCTGTGCCTACGGTCCGGCCCTGATTGTGGTCGGTATGCTGATGCTCTCGCCGATCGCCCATGCCAAGTTTGATGA
>JAGLUH010000365.1 GCA_023134875.1 Candidatus Zixiibacteriota bacterium | reverse complement strand
GAAGTCCCCGCCGGTTTGTGGGTACTGGCCGGGTTGTCGCTCTTATTCTTTATCTTCTATCCCTATTAGTCAAAAACGGCATCGGCAGCCGTTCATACGAGTGTTCATGTGATTGTAGACCGCAGGCCACACAGGCCTGTACCGGCAGCGAGTAAATTCTAATCATTCACGTCATTGGACACGCAGACAATCTCACCACTACCGTCTACTTTCCAGATATCCGGCGTAGGATCATCGTCAAGCCCCGGACTGGCAGCGGTGGCGGTTGCCCTGAAGGACGTTCCACTGGTCTCGATGGTATACTCGTACCATCTGTCTGGCATAAGTTCAATGCCAAGCTCTGTTATGCTGTCAGAGTATTTGCCATTCTCCTGAAAGAATGATCTTTCGAGCGTGTAAATTTGCTTCAAGAGTCCCTGTGCTTCCGATTGTTTTACCTTGCCAGTGGCGTTCATGAAGCTCGGAACTATGAGTGTGGCAAGCACGCCGATAATAACTACAACGATCACCAACTCGACTAGTGTGAAACCAAATTGCTCTCTGAATCGCATTACTGCACCTTTCGGTTGACGTTCTGATGATATCAATGCAATAACCGTGCCCATGTTGGCGTGAACTACAACCGCATAGGTGTGCAAGAGATAGCGGTCAACCCAGACTTTTTGTCCCGTCGGCGGAGTGCCTAAACGGCATAGTATCTGCAACCAGATGCACCCCGACGGTCGGGCACTGTAATCCGGTTGTTAATAGATTCATTCGGACCAGTATCCTACGCACAGCCGCAGGCGTCGGATGGGTTTTTATGATCTGCTTGAGGTGCCTGCAGTCAGAAAGCCCAGACTGTAGGTCGAAAGTCCTGCACTTTCGGCATTCACGCGAAACGAGAAAAGAACTAACTACGGTTGGCCCATTAATCCAGATCGACATTCAACCTCAAGCAGGAATTAGGCGCGCGGTGGACGAACATATTCTTGTCCAGTTTATCGACAAACTCTTCACAGGAGATTGCGCGGCCTTTCAAGTCGTCCTCGCCGCAGTCGTTGATCAAGTCTCGGAGAAAATTGTCTCTCGTGACAATGTAATCTGCGACGTTCAGGTAGGGGACCAGTTCCAAGTCGTTGTAATCACTTGTCTTGGGCTTTCGCTTGTTTAGGACAAGTTGGCGAACATAGTGGAGAAAAACGAAGATGACATATCTGACCGAAGGCAACTTCTCGAACAGAAGTTTAATGTCGTTGTTGAACTGCGACAGGGTAAGATCGAAGCGGGCGATCGCTCGCTGTACGAACATCTCTAAGTACTCTTTCTGTGCCTTCCCGCTCAACCAGCGCTTGAAATCATTGACTTTCTTCTGATTTCTATACTCTTTCAGTACTTCCTCGGTGAGCATCTTCATGTCTTCGTAACCGGCAACAATGTCTGATATCCGTTTCAAATCAGCTTCCAACGAAGGCGTCACGATCGTTTGAAACTCCTCGAAGCTACTGATTCTCAAAAGCGTGTTCATGTTCCTGAGCAGAACTTTCACGTCAGTTTTCAGCTCTTCCCTGCTTACAGCACCGACTACCGATTGAACATGGAGTTTCGCTAATGGCAGAAGGGATCCTCCGAGAGTGATCCGCTTTAGTTTCTTGACGTAATTCTGTGCTTCTTTCAAGCTGACGTCGTCTTTGACCATCTTCAGATACTCGAAGAAGTTGATAAAGGTCAGGTGAGGAATGAGAGGCTGACTTTGAGCCTTCAGTTTGGATATGATGTTCTCGAAGTCGCTACTGTCTGCTATATAGGAATGGGCATTGGTGTCAAATACAAAGACAATCGGACGGAAATCTTTCACTCAAAATCCTTTTCAACCACCGGATTGTCTAACCTGCTGTTTTCCTGTAAATCCACGTTTGCGATCGTAGCAGTGTCGAAATGTCAATCTGGTCATAAGTCCCTGCACCGCTATTGATGATTACCCATTTTATTATTTCTTCATCTCACCATGAACTGTCCCACCTTGAGCAGCATCTCGCCTTTTTCCACCCGGATGACGATTTCATCACCATCGGTTGACCACTGCTCGGCGAAAGCCCGATTCTTCTGTCTGATAGTCGTCCGGCGAAAATCAAGCGGGCCGACACGAATGGGTTCATCCGCAGCGGTAATCTCGTCACCGTCTCTGAAAAAGTGGACGGTAGCTGCCGACTCGTTGTCAGAGAGGCTGGTGAAAATCGTGGTTATGTATTCCTCGTTGTCGACCGGTAGGCGGAGTTCCTCGCCAGCAGCGAGGGTCCTTTCCGTCATTTCGATAGGCTCAACTGTGACACGAAATTCACCCACATTTGCCCGCAGAACGATTTCGTTAGCCTCCCTGGTCGACTCATGAAATATGTAGCCGCCACCTTCACCTGCGGCTGCGGCGGCAATCTGCCAGCGGGCGAGATTCTGGACAGGCTTGCCATCCAGAAACGGCGCCGGCGAAAGGCGAGCCACTCCCTCGCTTGTGCTTTGCCCGCTGACCCTGAGAGAGCGACCGGCTGTTATCGCTACTCGAATGATCTCTCCAGTAGCCATGTCATGCTCAAACGGTGGTTTCATAACCGGCGCGGTGGGAATTTCCTCAGCCCAGTCGGGTACGACCACCTCTCCCGGTTTCGGTGGTACATATTCCTCATACTCGTCGGGAATCTGAAAGAGAGAGTCAGGAACGGGAATCACTTCGATGTTTCTCAACTTCACCGATCTGCCTTCAACAACATGATTGATGATCTTGAGAGGGAACTTCAGTTCCTGCGACACCCACTGGGTCATCAGGTCGCGCTCGTTTTTGCTGACAAGGTATATATCGCAGAGATAACCATTCATCGTTTCTGTTCCCAGGGGTTT
>JAGLUH010000364.1 GCA_023134875.1 Candidatus Zixiibacteriota bacterium | reverse complement strand
TTTGCCCGTCCTTTCCCAGAATCGCCAATATGTTTGGTACTCTTCATCCCGAACACGTCGAGGGCGTGCCAATTAAGACGAATTACAATTACTCTATGAATTCCTATCTCAGCGATAAAAAAATTACCAGTATCAAACGTCATGCCGAGATTTTCTTCTTTGGCGAGGAAAATCTCTGGATCACCTCACCCTATAATAGTTATGCCTTCAACGACACTGCCATGTGCAATTATCAGAAGTGGGACAGTTTCGGCACGTTTCACTTAGCTCGGCATGCGGATATGGAAGATGGTGTTGTCAACGCGGTATTCCTGGACGGCCAGGTCAAGACCGTCAATCGGATAGATTCCTGGCGTTATTGTGCTCCAGACGGTCAGAGTTTGTCACCCCTGTAAAGAAGCAGAATAAGTAATATTGGTTATCATCATTTGTCAGCAGAAAAGGAGAAAGTGATGAAAAAACTCACGTTGTTGTTTTTGATTGTTTCTTTGACATCCCAGTTACAGGCGGGCGTTCCCGAACCGAAAGGTTTGTGGGAATTCAATGCGCCGGACCCCAATATTGCGACTACCGGCGCCCCTTTGGAACTCCTCGGTTCGATCCAGGATATCGCGGGCGTGAGCGCCGAGGACGGTGCCATTAGTATCGGCGAAGGCAGTTACTACGTATGCAGGCATGGAATCGCTCCCAATGGCGACGGCGCCAAAGTGAACGAATGGACCCTGCTCATTGACTTCAGCTACCCGTCCAGCAGTCTGTCCGATCCTCCCAACGGTTATAACGATCTCTTTCAGACCGATCCGACAAACACCGATGATTCTGACTGGACCATAAATTCTTCCGGTGCGATCGGAATTGGTGCCGTCGGTTACTCCAGCGCATTTAATTACACCACCCAGGCAAACACCTGGTATCGCCTGGTCGTTGTGGTCGATAACGGTGTTCGGCATGACCTCTATGTCGATGGCGTGGAAATCTTCAAGGGAAACCAGCAGGGAATCGACGGTCGTTTCAGCCTTGCCGATGCTCTCCTGCTCTTTGCCGCCGGCAACAACCAGGACGGCGATGACGCCACCATCGATGTATCGACTGTAGCCATCTGGGATACCCCTCTCAGTCCCAATGAAATATTGACCTTGGGCTATGCAGGTGAAAGTGTCTCAAAGGACACGCTTGCCCCAATCGTCGATGCCGGTATCGATCAGAGCGTCGAATTGGATGACACCTCCACGGCCGTGGTCAATCTCGAAGGCATCGTCACCGATGATGATGAAAACCTGACCATTGGGTGGCAGAAAATATCCGGCCCCAACGAGATTGGCATCGAACCGGCCGACAATTCCACCACAACAGCAACCATAACCGCTCCCGGCCAATACTTGCTTCAATTATCTGCCAATGACGGTCTATACACCGTGACCGATCAGATGCTGATCAACACCTGGGTTCACGATTACAACAACCTGATCGTACATTGGGATTTCGAGGAAATCTGGAACGGTCAAGATGTCAATGATGCTTCCGGCAACCTTAATTATGGCCGGATTATCGATGGCCTGGACGGCATCTCCGAATATATTCCCCTCGAAACCGGCCAGGGGCTCAATCTTCTCAGCGATGAACTAACAGCGACCGGCGATTGGCTGGAGCTGGATTTGATTATGCCCGACAGCGGCACTATCGCTATGTGGGCCAAACCCATCGATTTCTATAATTACCATTCAATCTTCGATAATTCCGGCAACGGCGACGACTGGGAAATGTGGATTTACGGTGATTCTCGCGCCCGTTTCCGCGTGGAAGGCGATACTGCCGTTACGGCCAACCTGAACAACCTGGCCGAAGATGGTGACGGTCAGGATAAATGGTGGCATTTCGCGTGCACCTGGGCCCGCGATCCTAATCAGCCTGATCAGGTCGCTACCCAGTTATATGTCAATGGCAAATTGATGGACGAAAACGCGGGAACCTGGATAGATCCCGGCGCGACTTTTTTCCTGGGCGGCGGTCATCCTGACAACCATTTTTGCAACAGTACCTTCGACGATGTAATGATCTATGACAAAGTGCTACCCGGCGAGGAAGTTCTTGCGCTGGTCTATCCCGGCAACAAACCTCCCGTGGCTGAGGCCGGCGAAGAACAGACCGTATGGCTTTCG
>JAGLUH010000363.1 GCA_023134875.1 Candidatus Zixiibacteriota bacterium | reverse complement strand
ACCATTACCGTCACAGTGTCCGCTCTTTCAATCATTTCCCGAGATGAGTGGAGTATTTGGTATGTTGACAGTGAAGAGTTGTTAGCCGGCGGTTGGCCGGCAGGAAATGTGTTTGATGGGGATACGAGCAGCTTCTGGCACACCGAGTGGGTCGAGAGCGATCCCGAGCCTCCACACGAAATTCAGATTAACCTGGGCGCTCGCTATGACATTTTTGGCTTCTATTATCTGCCTCGTCAAATCTCAGCAAATGGTCGAATCAAAGACTATGAGTTTTACGTGAGTGTAGATGGCGTTGACTGGGGTAGTCCTGTGGCTGCGGGAACATTTCCGAATTCCGCTGCCGAGCAGGAAGTCCTGTTTTCCGGAGCCAGCGGTCAATATATCCGGCTGATAGCCAAGAACGAGGTCAATGGGAACCCCTGGATTACAATGGCAGAGTTCAACATACTGGGCGTCGTCCCATACGCCGAAGGTGACAATTCGGCGCCCCAGGGAGTGATAGACGAGCCTGCTGCTGATGTCACAATCATGGTTGGGGAGTCTGTCTATTTCGAAGGAACCGGAACGGATCCGGAAAATAATATACCTTTAACGTATCTCTGGAATTTTGAAGATCCGGCAATTGAGGACTTTATAGATGCCGTTCCTGGTGATGTCCAGTTTAACACCACAGGTAGCTATATGGTTAGGTTTACTGTGACTGACAGCCTGGGATTGTCTGATCCGACTCCGGCGACACGAACCATCACTGTCAACGTTACGGATGTCAATGAAGCACCCACCGATATTTCGTTGAGCAACAACACTGTGTCGGAGAACGAGCCGGCGGATACAACTGTGGGCACCTTTACGACCGTTGACCCCGATTCGGGCGATACCCATACGTATTCCCTAGTGGCGGGAATCGGTGATACAAACAATGATATGTTCACCATTGCCAGCGGTCAACTGCAGACCGCGATGGCGTTCAACTTTGAAGATCAGAACAGTTATAGTATCCGCGTGCGAAGTACGGATAGCGGAACTCCTGCGGAATTTTTCGAGGAGCAGTTCACCATCAACATCACGGATGTCAACGAAGCGCCAACAGCAGATGACGATAGCTTTGCTGTCTCTGAAAATGCCAACAACGGCGACATCGTTGGCCAGGTCAGCGCCAGTGATCCCGATGAAGATATGCTGAGCTACAGCATCACTGCGGGTAATGGGGATGGCGTTTTTGCTGTTAATTCTACAACCGGTCAGATCACAGTAAGTGATAACAGCACTCTGGATGCAGCAATTACAAGTAGTTACATTCTGACCGTACTGGTTGAAGACAACGCTATACCGTCTCTTAACGATACAGCGACCATTACCGTCACAGTGTCCGCTCTTTCAATCATTTCCCGAGATGAGTGGAGTATTTGGTATGTTGACAGTGAAGAGTTGTTAGCCGGCGGTTGGCCGGCAGGAAATGTGTTTGATGGGGATACGAGCACGATGTGGCATACGGAATGGTCAGAAGACGATCCTGTGCATCCGCATGAGATACAAATAGACTTGGGAGATGTCTATGAAATCGACGGGTTCTTGTACCTACCGCGTCAAGATGGAGCGAATGGACGAATCGAAATGCACGAGTTCTACGTGAGTATTGACGGGGAGACATGGGGCGACCCTGTGGCAACAGGTTTCTTTGCTAATAACAGTCTGGAGCAAGAATGCCTTTTTCCTCGGGTAAGTGGACGATATGTTCGGCTTGTGGCGTTGTCAGAGGTCAATGGCAGGCCGTGGACAGCTATTGCTGAAATTAATATTGTCGGCGCTCCATTCTCCGGGAACTATGCGCCAGACGGCGCCATTGATACGCCATACGCTGATCTTACGATTAATGTTGGTGAGGGTGTGGATTTTACCGGAGAGGCAACGGATCCAGACGGGCCTTTGCCTCTAAGTTATGTCTGGCGCTTTGATGATCCCGCTATTTCCGATAGGGATGTAGAGGATCCGGGAACCATCTTCTTTAATAACGCCGGCACCTATGTTGTCACGTTCACTGTGACTGATAATCTGGGACGTTCGGACACAACTCCGGCCACTCGAATCATACAAGTTCAGGATGGTTCCGGTGGTCAATTTATTCCGAAGAACACGTGGATACTGCAGTCGGTCGACAGCGAGAACCAGGACTATCCGGCAACGAACAGTTTTGATGACTATTCTGACACCTTCTGGCATACCGAGTGGGGTGAAAATGAAACCTCGCATCCTCACGAAATTACGCTTAATCTTGGCTCGGCCTATGAAATGAATAGCTTTCGGTACCTTCCGCGCCAGGCTGTTGGTCCAGACCCAGGGTATGCGGCCAATGGCCGCATCGATAGTTATCATTTCTATGTAAGCGCTGATGGAAAGAATTGGGGAAGTGCGGTGACATTGGGAAATTTTGCCGATGACTTCATAGAGAAGACTGTTCTCTTTACTCCGATAATGGGACAGTTTGTTCGGTTGGTTGCGTTGAGCGAGACTCAAGGGCTTCCTTACACAATAATGGCGGAGATAAGTATTGAAGGGCAGTGTAATACCCCATATGTTTATATAATTGATCCACCAACTAACGATGTGCAACAGGGGCCTGATCTCGAAGTGAATGTCAGTGTTTGCTTAAACAGTGATGATCATGCCGGTTGGGG
>JAGLUH010000362.1 GCA_023134875.1 Candidatus Zixiibacteriota bacterium | reverse complement strand
CCTATCTCCCGGGTGCGCTCGGTTACCGAAACCAGCATGATATTGAGAACGCCGACTCCGCCGACGAGCAGTCCTACCGAGGAGACAGCGATCATCACGAACCAGATCCAGTAGGTAATGTCGTTGTACATATCCATTATTGACGCCTGTGTCATGATCGCAAAATTGTCGTCCTGGTCGTAGCGCACCCCTCGAAACCGGCGCAGCGCCTGGCGAATCTCATCCTCCGCCTGCTGCATCAGCTCGGTGGAACGCGCCTTGGCGAAGAGACCTAGTTCTTCCTCCCAGGGGTAGAGCTTGTGATAAGTTCCGTAAGGCAGCGCCACGAAATTGTTGGCGCGGCCACCATTGAGGTTCTGTTCCCGTTTTTCCATGACACCGACCACCAGCATACGTGCATTGTTCATCAGGATTTTCTTGCCGACCGGGTCGATGTTACCGAACAGCTTGTCCGCCAGTTCGCTGCCGAGCACGCAAACGTTGATCTTACGATGATCCTCCGCTGATGTAAAGAAGCGCCCACGCTCCACAAAAAGGTTGTTGACTTTTTCGTAGTCGACCGAGGTACCGAAGATGGAGGGTCGATAGCCGGCGTTATTGCCATATTTTACGATATTGCCGCCGGAGCGGAAGTAGTAGTTCTGCGGGCTGATGCCGTCAACCGAAGGACATTGCTCGCGGATGACATTCGCCTCCTCGATAGTGATTGGCTTGCGCTTGCGTTCCTCGTCGGTCATTTCATTCCAGTTGGTATTAGGGCCGTATCTCACAATGATCAGCACATTGGACCCGAGCGACTCGATATCGGCGGATACCGCCGCATTGAGTCCCTCGATCAGCGACACCATAGCGATCACCGAACCGACACCGATCAACACTCCCAGAATAGTCAGAAAAGAGCGGAACTTATTGGCGCGAATCGAATCGAGCGCCATTACCACCGCTTCTCTGGTCTCAAACAGGGTCATTACTCGAACCTCAACGCCTCGATCGGATCAAGCTTAGCGGCCTTCCAGGCGGGGTAGATGCCGAAGAAAACGCCGATGCAGGCGGGAATGGAAAGACCGGCAATTAACGCCAGCGGGGAAATTACAAAAGGAACCTTCATCAAGTCGCTGAGGATGCTGGAAACATAAAGTCCCAGACTCAAACCGAGGATTCCGCCCAGCATCGAGACAATCACCGCCTCATAGAGAAACTGCATCAAGATATCCCGCCGGCGCGCACCAATTGATTTGCGGATACCAATTTCGTGCGTTCGTTCCGTGACCGATACCATCATGATATTCATCACGACAATACCGGCGACGATTATCGAAATAAAGGGAATGGCAATTGCAATCAGCCTGATATTGGCCGTAAATGACTCGAACAAACCAAGCGCCTGCTCGGAGGTCATGACATTGAAATCATCCGGATCGTGATACTCGACATGCCGCCGCGCCCGCATGATCGTGCGAATCTGGTCGATGCCCTCGTTGATCACCTCCTCGCTCTTCATTTTCACGGCGATACCGATGCTGCGATGCCGATCGGTCATTTTCATAAGCGTGTGGAAGGGAATCCAGACGTACCGGTCTATATCCTGCCCAAACACCGAACCGAATTCTTTGCCGACACCGATTACGCGGAAATTACGCCCCTTGATCTTGATCTCCTTGCCTATCGGGTTCACCTTGGGGAAGAACTTCTCCCTGAGCGTCGGCCCGATAACCGCCACCTGACGCCGGTGCAGGTCGTCGAAATCCGTAAAGAAGATACCTTCAGTAACATCAACATCGAGGATTTGCATCGCATTGCCGGAATAGCCCTCCACCTCGACGCCGTAGATCGACTGGTT
>JAGLUH010000361.1 GCA_023134875.1 Candidatus Zixiibacteriota bacterium | reverse complement strand
TTTCAGCCTTGCGGCATGATGGTAACTGCTGTCAGTACAATCGATAAGCTATATTCCCTTAAATCTCAGCTTTAAGCATCGGACATGTTTGCCTTTGTCTCTCGATTTGTTTTAGTTGACTTTCGTTTTTTACGCTGATAAGCTTGCTTCAGAAGCCTGGAGCAGGAATGAGACTGGTACTGCAACGAGTGAGTTGGGCGCGGGTGAAAGTTGATGATCAGATTGTGGGGGAGATTGGCGAGGGTTTGCTGGCGCTGGTAGGTGCGACTACAGGCGACTCCGAGCAGGACGCGGAAATCCTGGCGGAGAAAGCGGTCAACCTGCGTATCTTTGAAGATGACCAGGGCAAGATGAATTTATCCTTAAAAGATGTGGGCGGATCGTTGCTGGCGGTGAGCCAGTTCACTTTGTACGCCGATACACGCAAAGGCCGTCGCCCCGCTTTTGTCAATGCCCTGGAACCGGTAGCCGCCGAGCATCTCTTCGAACATTTCCAAACGCAGGTGCGGGAGATGGGCGTCACTGTCGCCGGCGGCGTATTCGGCGCTAAGATGGCGGTTGAACTATGTAATTGGGGACCCGTGACAATCATCCTGAATTCTGAAGACAAGAGAAAGTGATAGTGTCGGCACCCCGAAATCGGTTTGTACTCTGCATCGATGAGGATACGAAAATCCTGCTGGCGGAAAAGCTCAGGGATCGCAGACTGGTGCTGGCTTCAAGTTCCCCGCGCCGTCGGGAGATTCTCAAGCTGGCGGGATTGGACTTCAAAGTGGTGGTGCCGCAGGTGAGTGAAGGGGGCAACACTGATATGGAGCCGAAAAAATATGCCCTGGCGCAGGCTCTCTGCAAGCTGCAGAGTGTTACTGTCAACGGCGCTGTGGTGGTCGCCGCCGACACGATTGTGGTTTGCAACGGGCAAATCCTGGGCAAGCCGACCGACTGCGAAGATGCGGCACGAATCCTGCGCCTTCTCTCCGGACAAAAGCACTATGTCTATACCGCCCTGGCGATACGCGACGCAACGACCGGTAACGTTGTTGCTGATGTCGAAGCCAGTCGCGTCATCTTTCGCACGCTGTCGGAAACTGATATCGCCGACTATATCGACTCCAGCGAACCGCTGGACAAGGCGGGAGCTTATGGAATTCAGGGTATGGGGGAGCTGCTGGTTGATCGATTGGACGGCAGGTTGAGCAATGTCATTGGCTTGCCGGTGCAACTGTTTGTGAGACTGATCGGGGAACTCGACGATGACGTTTGATTTCGGTGATGAGGAAATTCGCTCGATTGGCGCCTATCTCCGGAAAGTCCGCGAGGAAAAAGAGATGACACTCGAAGAGGCGGCGACCCAGACCAAAATCCATCTGCACTACCTGCGTGCTCTGGAGGAAGATGAAGAGAGCGAGTTTCCTTCCGGGGCCTATCGCAGCCTGTTTACCAAGTCGTATGCTGAGTTTCTCGGCATTTCCCTTGAGGAGGTTTTCTTACGCCTGCCCGAAGCTGAGTTGAAGGCGTCGACCGAGGGAGAGAAACGGACAACGGCGAAATCACAGCAATCAAGCGCAACTGCCGCCAAGGGTGTCGCTTCAGACCAACTAGCCGTTGTCGCCAGTTACCTTACACGGTATCAGAAACCGATCTTGGTCGCCGGCGCTGTTCTCCTGGTGGCGATAGTGTTGATTATCTTCCTGCCTTCGCCGGAATCTGAAGATATGGCAGTTCCCTCTCCCGCTGATACGCCAACGGTTGCTCTTATGGATCAGGATATGGCACCGGCGGAGATTGCAGATTCTCTTTATCTGTTGCTGGTCGGCCGGGGCCGGTGCTGGCTTGATGTCAGGATAGATGGTGACTCGGTACATACCGCCATTCTTGCCGACCAGGATACTATTCGCTTTTCCCTGGCGGACAGTGTATACTTCAAGCTGGGAAGGGCTAATGGCGCCAGCGGCTGGCTCAACGGTTTGCCGTTACGGCTGGGTGGGGCTGCCGACTCGACACCAGCGTCATTTTTCCTCACCCGTGAAAATTACCGGCGGCAGATCGACAGCAGCAGGTTGGTGGAATGAAGCTCAAAGAGAAATTGCAGTATTCATTGATCAGGTACAAGTGTGCCCGCCTCAAGGAAGCGCCCTTTGATTTCCCTAAGCAAATGCAGGAAGAGAACCGTATTATTATCACCCTGCCGGAGGGTATTGAAACCAACAGCATTCTCTTGCGAATGGTTTCCGAGTTACCGACGCTTTTCCCCACCAGCGACTTGCTGATCGTCGTGCCGATCGGCTGCACCGAGGTGGCGCGCAAGACCGGTATTCACGCGATGTCCCCCGACCTCTACTCCACCAACATCCTGGGGTTACCGAGACGGAGCTTCTTCGCCAAGGTGAAGGGATTCGGCGCGACGATGCTGATCGATTTTGAAACCCATAAAAACGTTTTCAATACGATGGTGAACCTATGGTCGGGAGCGATCCTGCGTATCGGCATTGCCGGTGTCTGGGGGATGCCGATTCACAACTTCCAGGTGCGGTCAAGTTATATTACCGATGAGTTGAAGGTGTATCGCAGCCTGGTCGATGTCATCACCCAAATCCAGCAGGGAACGGTGGTGTCGGCATGATGACGCCAGCCTAAGTAAGACAGACAGGAGGAATCGGTTGTATCTATCCAGCATGGAGCTTATCGGCTTCAAGTCATTTCCGGCCAAGACCAGGATTGAGTTCGCCGCGGGTATCACCGGCGTGGTCGGGCCGAATGGCTGTGGCAAGACCAACATCCTTGATGCCATCAGGTGGGCTCTCGGTGAGCAGCGCATCAGTGTATTGCGCGGTGGCAAGATGGAAGATGTCATCTTCTCCGGCACCCGCGAAATGAAATCCCTGGGAATGGCAGAGGTCTCGCTGACTGTTGTCAATGACGATAATGTCCTGCCGACTGAATATAACAACCTCACCGTCACCCGTCGGTTGCATCGCTCCGGTGAATCGGAATACCTGCTTAACAACGTTCCCTGTCGTCTCAAGGATATTACCGAAATGTTTGCCGATACCGGCATGGGCGCTAACGCCTATTCGGCAATCGAGCTGGACATGGTGGAGGCGATCCTTTCCGACAAGGCTGAACAGCGGCGGCAGTTGTTTGAGGAAGCCGCCGGCATCAGCAAGTATAAGATCCGCAAGCGGGCGGCGCTGCGCAAACTGGAAGGCACCGAGCATGATCTTCTGCGTCTCGCTGATATCCTGGCCGAGGTCTCCTCGCAGGCTAATTCCTTGCACCGACAAATGACAAAGGCGGAACGTTTTCAGAGCCTGGAGGAGAGAATCAAAAACATCAATCTGGTCTTGCTGAAAGAGAACTGCCGCCAGACTACCATTGATCTGCGCCAAGTTCAGGATGAGAAACGCAACCTCGAAATCAAACTGGCGGAAGCGGCTGGAAAAATCGGCAAATGGGAATTGATGCGGGAGGATGTCAGCGGCAAGGCGGTCGAATTGTCGGTGCAGTTGCAGCAGGTCAGATCAGATATGGAGCAATGCTCCGCCAGGTATCATGAGTTGAACAATGAGATTTCGGTGACCGGCGAGAGAATAAAAGCTGCTGAGACTGTCAACGAAACCGATCGTCAGGAAATTGTAAATATCAAATCAAAGAGCGAACGGTTGAGTGCGGAAAAAGAAGCTGCCGAGTCTGAACGGAAAAACATGCAGGCAGACCTTAACTCCCTGGAAGAGCAAGCTGATGCGAAGGAGGCGGAAGTTGCCGAAAAGATGACTCTTCTGGAGAAGGCGCGTAAGTCGACCCAGGAATTCCAGGAGGACCTGTTTACGGTCGAGGGCAGAAAGAATCTCTCGGAGCAGAGCGGCAAGGAACTGGCTCGTCAGATCGAGGAGATCGAGGCGGAACTTGACGGTCTCAAATCACGTGCTGACGAACTTGAATCAACCCGCCGACAGACAGAT
>JAGLUH010000360.1 GCA_023134875.1 Candidatus Zixiibacteriota bacterium | reverse complement strand
GTCGCGGAGAATGACGAACAACTTGACCAACTCAGTGCAAAGCTGGCGCAGGCACAGCTTGAAGTCAATTCCCTGGAAACGCATGTAACAATCCAGAAAGGGATGATCGCTCGCTATGAAGGATATGGCTCCGGTGTTGGCGCTCTTCTTGCGGACGATACCAGGCTGGTTGGCATTATTGATACTGTCGCCAACCTGATCAATGCTGAAGAAAGATACTTGAAACCGATTGAACTGGCTCTGGGTGAGACGGCGGAGTATGTTGTCGTAACAGATCATCGGGCCGCCGAGCGAGCAATAGATTACCTGAAAAGCAACAACCTCGGTCGCGCTACTTTCCTGATGAAAGATAAGGTGACGACGACGGCAAAGGCTGTCAGACCAGACGGTGATGTCGTCCGTGCTATCGATGTCGTTCGGGTTGACCCGCAGTACCGGCCGATTGTCGAGTTGCTGCTGGGTGACCTTCTCATTGCCGAGGATGTCGATACTGCCAGAAGACTGCTGTCGACAGAAACAGATACTTGCCATATCGTTACTCTTGATGGATACTATTTCCCATCGCCGGCTCTGCGCCAGGGTGGCAGTGAGGAAGATGCGACTCTGCTGGGACGGGGTATCCAACTGGAGAAGCTGCAAGAACGATTGGAAGCTGCCAGGGCGCAGTTGACTCGGCTGCGACAGGAAATCGAGTCGCAGCGAACGGCACGATCAGATCTGCTCGACCAGAAGAAGGAACTCCAGAAACAACTGGATAAGACAAAGACAAAGCAGGCTGATCAGCAACTGTCAGCGACACGTGACGAACTGCAGGCGCGGCAGGCGCAGGAAGCGTTGCAGCGCACGGAGGAGCGGTTGGCAGCAGCCCAGGCCAGGTTTGACGAGCACATACAAAGACGAGATCAGGCATTACTTGATTCAGGCCGCCTCGCCGGTGACACCAGGGGCAAACGTGACGCCCTGGTCGGACAGCGGGAAAAGGTACAACAACTCGAACAAGAAACCGACGCTGCCGCCCGCGAATCGGAAAACCTGAGACTCAAGGTAATCAAGCTGCGCACTGAGCTTGAGTCGCTCTCCTCAAGCATTGCCAGAACCGACACTCTCTTGCAGGAGTTGTCAAACGAAGCTCTCCGCCGAGAGGAAGCATGCCGCCAGCGCGCCGACGAGCAGGTCAGGCTACAGGAGGCAATCGCCGCCATGCGGGAGGAGCTTGATCAGCAGGCGGAAGAAAAAGAGAAACTCAGGGAACGTGAAATGGAACTGATCTCCCGCCAGGGCGACCTGACCGAGAAGCAGTCTGACTATAATGAACTGCTGAAAGGTGCTCGCAAAGATCGGGAGCAGGAATCGGTTAAGCACCAGGAGCGATTAGTGACGGAAACGGAGGTTAAGGCAAAGTATGAGGATATCAGACGGCAGTTGCAGGAATCACATGGTATTGATATTGCGGAACTGACTCTGCCGGAACCACTGGCGCCCGATACCGTCACCACGCTGAGAGCGGAACTGGAAGAGTGTCGTCAGAAGCAGAACCAGATGGGTGTGGTCAACATGCTGGCGCTGGAGGAATATGAACGGGAAGCAAAACGGGAACAGTTCCTCCGTCGGCAGATTGATGATCTGACCGAGGCGAAAGATAACCTGCGCACGACAATAAACCGAATCAACGCCACCGCGCGCCGGATGTTCCTGGAGACATTTGACCAGGTTCGCACCAACTTCAAGGAGGTTTTTGCCGAGCTTTTCCAGGGCGGCGAGGCTGATATCAGGCTGGAGGATGACGCCGACCCGCTTGAATCACCGATTCTGATCTCGGCGCGACCGCGTGGTAAACGCCTGCTTAACATCTCACAGCTTTCCGGTGGTGAAAAGGCGCTGACGGCGATTTCTCTCCTCTTTGGTATCTACTTAGTAAAACCCTCGCCATTCTGTATCCTCGACGAAATCGATGCTCCTCTCGATGACGCGAACGTGGGACGCTTTCTTAAGATCGTTACAGCTTTCAGTGAACGCACCCAGTTTGTCGTTATCACGCACAACAAACGCACCATGGAGCAGTGTGCCCGCCTTTATGGTGTCACCATGGAGCAGCCCGGGGTCAGCCAATTGGTCAGTGTCGATTTCCAGAAGCTGGGACGGCAGTTTGTGCCGGAGACGATGACCTACGAGGCGCCGGAGACGAACATGGTTGCGGACAACTCTCCGGAACCCGATGTCGATAGTAAGCCGATAGATACAAAACCGGAACCGGCCGAAGTTTTGGTGAGCGATGATCGACCTGACAGTGAAGGAGCCTGAGTGGGTTTCTCTCTAAAAAAACTGGCTGGCGGCCTCTTTAAGACCAAAGAAAATCTGGTCACTAAGATCAAACTGGCGGTCGGTCTGCACCAGAAGATCGACGATGATTTTCTCGATGAAATCGAAGAAATCCTGATAGGCGCTGATATCAGCGTCGAAGTAGCGCTGGCGGTTATCGATAATCTCAAAATCAGGGTAGCTGAACGCGGTGTCAATGATCCTCAGGCGGTCATTGATCTGCTGAAAGAATGCCTGCTGGAGGTGTTACCGGCGGCGGCCAACGGCTCGTTCTTCGACTTCAGCGAGAAACCGCTGGTGATGATGATTGTCGGCGTTAATGGAACCGGCAAGACCACTGCCATTGCCAAGATCGCCCGCCGTTTGGTTACCGATGGCAAGCAGGTGACTTTGACCGCTGCCGATACCTTTCGCGCCGCCGCCATCGATCAATTGGCAATCTGGGCGGAGCGAGTCGGCTGCCACATT
>JAGLUH010000036.1 GCA_023134875.1 Candidatus Zixiibacteriota bacterium | reverse complement strand
CAAGGTCTATACCGACGATCCGGATACTCCGGTTTGCCATGTACGGATCGCGGCTAATGTTGTCAAACGGAAAGAAACAACCGGCAATGTCTCCGTCAAGCCGCGAAAGTTGTCCTGGAAGATCACTGAGGGAATAATCGCCGTCGCTGCCGATACGCTCAAGATTGCCAACCATAGTGCGGACTCATTGACTGTTGCTGTCCTGCATGTTCCAGAGACGATTGTCGAGCGCATTGAAGCTCCACAATGTATAACTGCGGGTGAGGAGGCCAACCTCTTCCTGTACGTGCTAAGAGAGACGGTATCTGGTGAAACCGACGGATTGTCTATTACTCTTGCCTTTACCGCTCGGGATACAACGATTGTGACAATTCCCATTGAAATAGAGGATTAAATTGTATATCAAGGACTCAAAGCGATGATCAGATTATCTCTTTCCAGAACCATCGTTGTGCTGTTCACTCTCGCAGCAGTGATTAGCTTTAGTTGCAGCCAGGATGATAACGGTACCAATTCGCAAAATCACCCACCGGTTATCACTTCATTGACCGCCGATCCGGATACTTTCTATGCAGAACAATTCACGACCATCACCGTCATTGCCAGCGACCCCGATGGCGACGATCTTAATTACAACTGGGAAGCGCATGGGTCAGGGTTTATGTCTATACCGAGCGAACCAAGTACATTAGTATTGACCAATTGCTGTACCGTGACTGAGCCGATAACCGCAGTGGTTCTTTCAATTGTCGATGATGGTCAGGGCGGGGAAGCGCACGACAGCGTACAAGTATGGATTCTGCCGATTGGTGGGGAGTGATGAGGTTTATTGTCACCGCGATTATCGGTTTTTCTCTCTTCTTCACTGCTGTCGTCTCTGCCCAGAACTGCTGCGCTCCCACTGTTCCCCAGCAGGGGGTGCTTGGTGAAACAGTTGCCCTGCCGCATACGCTGGAGATCGGTCTCCATTACGAATACTTGCGTTCGCGCCGGATGTATGAGGGATCGAAGGAAGTAGATAATCCCGGCAACACGAAAACTGATTGGAAGCGGGCAACATTGACCGCAGCATACGGAATCGTCCCCGGATTCAGTATCAGCACGATAATCCCATATACCGGGAAGAAAAAAACCAAGGATATTGTCACCACCAGATGGCACATTGAGAATAGCGCCGCCGGCATCGGTGACATCAGCTTATTCCTCCGTTTCAGCCCGTTGTCCCGGAGCTTCGTCACCTTCCGGGAATTGTCATTTAGCCTGGGAGTGAAACTCCCCACCGGCGCGATCGACCGGCGTGACTTCGGTTTCCTCCTGTCCCAGGAGCTCCAGCCCGGAACCGGCTCCTGGGATTACCAGGGTTTGCTTTCATTTTATCAGGGTTTCGAACTGGCAGATTTAGTTCTCAGTGGAACTTATGTTTTGACCACGCCGCATGATGGCTATGAGTTCAGCAACCAGTTTTCCTACCTGCTGGCCGCCAATTTCCATTTGGCAGAATATCTCGATATGTCGGCGGCACTCTCCGGGATGGTGCGGGGAAGGGATCGCCAGGATGGCGCCGAAGTCCATTCAACCGGCAGACACCAGATATGGTTTGTGCCCGGATTCAAGGTTCAGGTTATACCTGAAGTTCTGGGTTTCCAGGCTTATTACGAGAAACCGGTTTACCAGCATTTCCACGGCACGCAATTGGGTAGCGATTATAATATCCGCCTGACCATTGCATACTTGTTGCCGCTCACGAAAACCACAGAGGACGACTCATAGATTATCGGCATCTCCAGGATCATGAAAGATAACCTGCGCTTCAACATTGCTGACCAGCCTCTTTCCTATCATGGAAAAGAGAGAGAACTGCGTTTTGATGAGGATTGTGTCATCGAGTTTAATCACCGTCACAAGGCGGCGCTGGCCAACTATGAGATATTGCTTGAATCGGGCGTCATTATCACCCTGACCGATGCGGTCAATCAGAAATCGAACCTGGGGGCGTTACGCAACCGGCAACTGCGCCAATCAGTCATACTCGCAGCCGCGCTGTCGGCGGTAGCCGTAGCCCTGCACGGTCGGGGCAGTCTTAAGGCGTTTCCCAAAGATCAAGTGACCAGGGAACTGATCAACAACCTGAAAAGAGCAAATGACCGTACCGCCGCCCAGGTTATGGCTGAAGTTCTGCAAACGACTACGGAGACATTGCCGGTAGGTGAGGAGGTTCTGATCGAATCGGCTATCACCGAGGGAGTGCGAGTCAAACCGGGTAAGGAGGCGGGCGGCAACCCCACCATAGCCGTCGGTGCGGTTTTCGGCAAGCAGGAGCACAGCGCCAATTACGGTCTCAGTATACCGGAGAATGTGACACTGCTGTCGATGGGCAACGATGTAATCGACGGTACTACCAAGTCGATCAAGGGACTGCATTCCAGCCTGACGGCGCTTTTTATCACGGAAGCCAACGTCAAACGGCATCTGCCCGATATCTATGTGCAACGCTGGTTGAGTGGCGCTTATTTCGATGAGTTCAATCCCCGTGAAACCAGTCTCGATGATGCCGCCGAAATCATAGCCGCCGCTTACGGTCTCTCAAGCATCGACAAGCTGAGCGCCTTTTTCCTCGACCGCTCGCGTCATTACCCCGCTATGGACGCTCTCAACGCCGTGGGAGTAGCGACCCCCTTTGACAAAGATGGCGACCTGTTGCCGGCGGTTGTTCTCGGCATGGAAGGGCTCTGCTTCCCGGACGGACGCCGGCTGCACTCGATGATCGGTGAAATCGGCGGCTCGGCGGAATGGGCGGTTGGCGTGCTGCCGCTGGTATGGCGAGGCGGCCAGGCGATCGGCATGTTAACCAGCCAGTCATCCCTGACCCGCAAGAACCTCAGCCCGGAAGAACTCTGGAAAGAGCGATTTCATTACACCGAGGAAGAGTTCATGCTAATTCAGGATGCGCGTTTCGAGCGCAAACCTTATTTTACAATTCAGGATATCATAGATGATCCCTTTGCCGGCGGCATTAGTGCTTTCGGGGCCATTACCGACAACTACTTCGTGCCGCCCCTAAAGGGAGTTACTGCTGATAAAGAGGCTCACCGAATCAATGTCAACGTGCTGGTGGTCAACTCGCTCGGTATCGTCGAGTGCTGGCAGATGACGTTCGGCTGCAACCATGATTTGCAGCGCACCGCCAAATTGATGATTTCGCCGAAAGAGGAGCTTGACGGTTTGAAGGGCGCCCAACTCGAAAAAGCAATCGGTAACATACTCCGGGATGAACGTACTCGAAAACGGTTCCGCATCTGTTTCGGTAATGAATACTATCCCGCCCTGATTCCAGTGCGTGACAAGATGGTATTGCTGAACCGGGCGATTCAGGGTCTCATTGAGCGGGGCGCTCTCGAGGAGCAGGATCGGGAAAT
>JAGLUH010000359.1 GCA_023134875.1 Candidatus Zixiibacteriota bacterium | reverse complement strand
CTGATCGTCATCGCTGCCTTCTTGGGATGGAGGCTGATTGATCTATTCAAGAAAGACGGCCGCTGGGCGAAAGAAATGTCCGACGCGGGGCTATAAACAAGAAAGGAATTTATCCAACCTGCATAAAATTCTTGGCGAGGAGATAGCTTGATGAAACGTACATTTGTTTTTCTTTTGTTTGTCACATTATTAACGGCGGGCTGCGCATCCTCCACGGCCGAAGCCACCCCTCCGCCGCAGATCGAGACCGGTATCGATCCGGATAGTTGGGCGCTCATTCCCGCTGGCGAGTTTCTTGCGAACTTCACCGATGAAGAAATCATGGTGAACTATGACTATCAAATGATGGTTACCCATGTGACCAACGCTCAATTCGCCCGTTTCCTCAATGAGGCGCTCACTGTGGGTGCTATCAAAATCGTGGGTGATGAGATCGTGGGGCATTATCCGGGCGACATATTCCGCGAGTACAGGCACGAAGAAGAATACGCCGCTGGAGATTATCCGCTCATGCCACTGGATGAAAAAGGGCTTAGACTGGATTTCGACGGCACGACGTTTACTGCCAAACCTGGCTACGAGAATCACCCCATGGTGATGGTTACCTGGTTTGGAGCCAATGCGTATTGTGAATACTACGATGGGCGGCTGCCCTCGGCAATTGAGTGGGAAAAAGCAGCTCGTGGCACCGATGGACGGCCATTTCCCTGGGGTGACGAAGTCCAACAAACCAACGCGAACTACTATCACAGCAATGACCCGTTCGAGGATGTGATCGGTCGAATGGGCGACACGACGCCAGTAGGTTTTTACAACGGCCAGACGCATCTTGGCTTCGAAACTGAAGACTCCCCCAGCCCCTATGGCCTGTACGACATGGCCGGAAACGTCTATCAATGGGTCGGCGATGTAATCCCCTATCAGCATTATCGCTTACTGTTGGGCGGCGCCAAGGATGTATACGCCGTCAGGATTCGGGCTTGGGTATCCAATAATGCAGAACCGATTTATTTCAGCCCGAACGCAGGGTTCCGCTGCGCACAGGACTAGTGTTCGTGATCTAAGGAATACGGATTGCTGGCGGGTGAGATCAAAATCCGTCAGCAATCCTTAGATGAGAAACTAAAAAACACAAGAAAAGACTATGACATACTCGAAAACCACTATTCAATCAACACTGAAAACACTGACCGTGAAAATCCGCCTTTATTGGCGGATGACCAAAAGCCTTCAAACCGGTCTGCTGCTCTCCACTGGGTTGGCGGGATACATGAGCGCTCGCTGCCCAGTCCAGACATGGCAAACACTGCTCGCGTTGGCTGGCAGCCTCTTTCTGGCGATCAGCGGCAGCACGGTCATCAATATGGTCTACGATCGAGACATTGATGCTCGGATGCCGCGCACTCAGAAACGACCACTCCCCAAGGGTCAGGTCAGCGTGGTAGAGGCGTTTACTTTGGGCGCCGTGCTAAGTGTCATTGGTATCGGGTGGGCAACCTTTCTCTCCCCGCTTTATGGCCTGGTTGTTTTCGCCGGTCTTTTCTTCGATGTCGTCGTATACACAATTTGGCTCAAACGCCGCACTCCATGGTCGATCATCTGGGGGGGAATTGCCGGTGGGATGCCGGCTCTCGCCGGCCGTGTTCTTGGCCTAGGGACGATCGATTGGATCGGACTGGCGCTCGCGTTAGCAGTGCTACTGTGGATTCCCACACACATCATGACCTTCAGCCTGCGGTACCGTGAAGATTATGCCAAAGCCGGCGTGCCCACTTTCCCCGCAGTCTACGGGGAGCGCATCACAAGCATCATCATTGCCCTGTCGAGCATCGCCACTGCGATCGCTATGGCATTCGCAGCGTACGGAATCGGGATAACATGGGGCTACATGCGTTTACTTATCGTCCTAAGCTGCGGTTTGCTTGCCTTAGCCATCAGCAGCATGGTACGTCCCTCGTTTAAAATGAATTTTGGCCTTTTCAAATTCGCATCGCTTTATATGCTGAGTTCGATGCTTTTGG
>JAGLUH010000358.1 GCA_023134875.1 Candidatus Zixiibacteriota bacterium | reverse complement strand
AGATCGGCCAAGTTCTGAACGGGGACACCTGTACCATATTCATCAACGGAGAGCTTTGGATTGAAGACTACGAGGCAATCCTGGAACACGAGAAGGCGCATTGCCGAGGATGGAACCACGGGGACCCTAAACCACGAGGAGCAGTCGGATGAAAAAGCTGAAGAATATAGATTTTCAAATAAACTTCGCCCCATTCAAGAAATGGCGTCTCGTCTACTTACGCGAAGGCAGCGTGAGATGCGGACACATAGGACCATTCTTCCTCGCAGTGTACTGGTTCTGATATGAGAACTGCCCAACAAGATATGGAGATGAAAGCCCTCTCTGAGCTGGAAGCTCAGATGGATAAGGCTATCAAGGACGCCAGCCACAACAAGTTGCGCGACTATGTCCTGATCCTGAAGCAAGAAGAATTCCATGCCCTTGGCCTGCCGAAGCGCGAACGTCTGCTGATGGCAGGGAACCAATTGGGCAAGACATACTCCGGCGCCATGGAGACGGCTTGCCACCTCACGGGCCAGTACCCGAAGGACTGGACAGGAAGCAAATGGGATCGACCTGTGAAAGGATGGGCGGGTGGAGTTTCAAGTCAGGTATGTCGAGACGTTCTGCAAGCTTTGCTGGTTGGCGAACCTTGGCCTCATGGCAAGGGAACAGGTGCTCTCCCACTGGACACAATTGTTGACGTATCCATGGCTCGCGGAATTCAGGATGCTATTGACACCATTTATGTGAGACACGTCACAGGTGGACTGTCTACCCTCTCATTCAAGTCCTATGAGCAGGGCCGGTCGAAGTGGCAGGGCTCGACCCTCGACTTCGTTTGGTTCGACGAGGAGCCACCCTACGAGATTTATTCAGAAGGCATGACCCGGACGAACGCCACAAAGGGCTTTGTTTTTATGACGTTCACGCCCTTGATGGGGATGTCCGACGTGGTCCTCCGGTTCACTGAAGAAGACAACGAGAGCCGTGGTATGGTTCAGATGACAATCAATGATGCCGGTCACATAAGCGAGGCCGAACGCGAAGTCATCATCGCCAGCTACGAACCTTGGGAACGGGAGGCTAGACTTAACGGCGTGCCTATGCTAGGTAGCGGGAGAATTTTCCCATTACCAGAGGAGTACATCACCTGTGAACCATTCGAAATACCAGACTACTGGGGCCTGCTCGTCGGCCTGGACATCGGGATTGACCATCCTACAGCAGCGGTTAAGCTCGCATTTGATCCCGATACAGACACGATATACGTGTGCGGGGAACACCGTGCGCGGGGTGAAGCGATACCTGTCCCCGCCGCCGCGATACGATCCTGGAACCCTGATATGCCTGTTGCTTGGCCTCACGACGGTCATAGTCGCGATAAAGGATCTGGCTTAAACATCTCCAAGCAGTACGCCTCGGCTGGCTGCAACATGATGAAAACCCATGCCCAGTTCTCCCAAGCGGAGGGCGGCGGTAACTCAGTAGAGGCCGGTGTCTCCGACATGCTGGAACGCATGAGGACTGGGCGACTAAAGGTTTTCCGGACTTGCTCCGACTGGTTTGGGGAGTTCCGGATGTATCACAGACAGGACGGCCAAATCGTCAAGGAGCGGGATGACTTGCTTTCTGCGACAAGGTATGGAATAATGATGCGCAGATTTGGTAAGCCCCTCAGAGACCTGAGAGGAAACCGTGGAAGAAAATCAGGAAAAGCCCGCATCGCAAAAGGTGTGGACTTCGACGTATTCAGGACTTAACCAATGTCAATTTTCAGTAACATACTCAAGGGGCGCAACCCTACCGGGGGAAGTAAACCAGCCAAGAAGCCCACCATCAATGAGGCAGGCAATGCCTCTGCGTCCTTGAAACAGACTGATACTGATATCGGAGGCCTTGGTGGCGTACAGCGGCAGATCGCCTCGGCTTTTAGTCCTGGCTCCCAGCTTCCAGGGGACAATGCTGAAGCTGAAGAAGCCCGAACCGGGCGCCGCATGAACCGCAACATTTCCGACACAATTCGAAATCAACGGATCTCCAGCCGCTTCGGCTCCGGGTTCGGAAGGGGCGCATTTTAGATGGCACTCGAACAATCCGAAGAAGACACCAAAGTCGTCGAGGGCATCCTTCGCGCCTACAAAAGCATGGAGGCCAACCGCTCCAATTGGGAGGAGCACTGGAACGACATTGCTCATTTCGTGTGGCCGGAGCGCCGCAACACATTCAAGCCAGGCCTTGGTATGCAGGAGATGCCGGGCGTCAAGAAGACGAAGAACCAGCTCGACAGCACACCCCAGCTCGCCCTGAACACTTTCGGTTCCATCATGGACAGTTTGAACACGCCAA
>JAGLUH010000357.1 GCA_023134875.1 Candidatus Zixiibacteriota bacterium | reverse complement strand
TCAACCACGCGCTCCTCGACCACCTCCGCGACTCCGGGAGCAAGGCGGGTCTTGTTCTTGTCCCGCTTGGGTCGTGGCAGGAAGATGTAGTTGGCGCCAATACCGGGACCGGGCGCACGGTTGCCGGCCGGGCTTGCAGCGGCTCCGATGTAGTCGGGGACGCGGGCTTTTGTCAGGCCAGTTTCCATCAACGCTTTTTCGATGGGTTCCAACTTGCCAGCCTTGATGCCCTCGACAAGACTTGCCGCCATTTTGAGTACGCGCTTTCGGTTCTTCTCAGTGAGGTGGTCTTTGATGAATTGCCATGTTGGAGACCATGCAACAACTTCGCTTGGTTTGTAAGGCCCAGGCATGGTCTTCGGACTCTCGTTGTGCGTCTTCACTGAATCCAGGATTTCCTCAACTGACTTCTTGTCTAAGATGTCGCGCGCGATTTGCCGCATACGCGCTGTGACCTCGACTGGTTTATTAATATATTCCTTATCGGTAAGTTCACTGATTGGCTTGTCGGCAGAAGTTTTCTTTCCAGAAGCGATGCTCATCGCTTTTCTTCGCAACTTCTTAATAATCGTTAGATCAACTGCGTGCGTCATCTCGTGGTCTAAAACACTTCTCACCCGTTCGCCCAACTCTTTTCTATCCCACACCATTTTCTTAGCTTTGATGCGAATAACCACTCCTGTTAATTCAGCACTTCCATCTTTGTTCCAACGCATCTCGGTTCTAGCGTTCCCATTTACTCCTCTTAGCCCTTGGTCTTCATCGGTCGGCAAGAACGTGACTGATATATGAATCGCATCCCCAGTAGGTGTTGTGAGTGTGGTAGTTTCGTAGTTGCTGCTCATCTTTCGAACCTGACCACGTCCATCCACTATTATTTCACTCAGTAATTCATCGGCTACTTCTCGAATCTTTTTTTCAGGAATGCTTATTAGTCCAGTTCTGATTTTCTTTGGTTCCTTCCATGGGATCGTGTGCTTCAAGTCTGCCCATTTCCCACCGCGCGGGCCGATGAAGGGCCCGGCCTTCTCCAGCGGAATCACCAACCGCAACCCCTTCTGCAACCCATCTGCCTTCACCGGCATGGTCACACCGATCCAGCGCTTGAACTGATCCATCTTCATCGGTGACACGGTGAGGATGAACTTGTCTGGCTTGTCGTAGTGCTCGCGGTAACACGCGACGGCCAAGTCTTGGCTACCAAATCCGATCATGGCCTTGGATTCATCGTAGATATCTGTAGCCGGGTTCAGTTGCTCCACGACGTAGACATTCTCGGCCCTCGGGTCTGGCCCGACGAAGCAATCGATCTCGTCACCGTCCGCACCGCGTGTGCGCTTCAAATAACCATAGGCCACCTGCATCTTGGTCTTGCCCGTGTTGCCGTCCGCATCTTTCCACTTCCTCGTACTTCCCTTACGGTTCTCAACCGCGATGCTCAGGCCCTGATACTCGATGTGGCCCTGGAGCTTGAATGCCTTCCGTAGGGTAGCTTCCTCGCGCATCGCAAGCATTAGGTCGCCTTCGTCGTCGTAGACGTAACCCAACTTGCCGTCGGGCACGAGGTCGCCCTTGGCATCGAAACCCCAGCCAGCTGGGATGCGGACAGTTGCGCAAACGCAGAAAGGATGAAGGGGGCCAAGGGTGGCGCGGTAGTCAGCCGCTTTCCTGCCCACGTTGGTTCCGTTCGCTTCGAGTGTACTGAGTTTGAAGATACGGGGTTGTCCATTCGGATCGTTGTAAACTCGCATACAATGCTGACAGGCCCCGGCCAGCACACGTTTCGCCACCAACACATCGTCCCCATACTGCTTGCGGTAACTATCGGCCTGTCCGTGCTGCATCGCGTTCTGCTTTTCCGTCACGGCGATGCGGGTCCAGTCCCGGGCCCAGTCCTTGGCGATCCATCCGAGGTCAGTCTTGAGGGACTTCACACTTTGCCGCCGTGCAATATTTTGAGCCGTCGCGTCCGTGATCTCCTCAACCATCCGGGCCCTGAGTTTCGCATCAGCTTCGATCAGGACAGCCCCGGTATCCAGGTTGACTCGATTGCCGAGACCCGCACAGTATTGCGCCGCGCTCATTTGGGCCATCTGTACCGCGTGGTGTTCGGCTGCACTCAACGGAATGGGGTTTCGCGCAAGGTATTTCTTGAACTCGCCATAGCTCATCTTGGCCACCTTGGCGCTTTCCAGGGACGCCACGAGCTGCCCGTATAGGTACGAGTCCTTGATGCTCTCCACCTCGGGGGCGATCATGCCCTTGGCTTTGAGTCGCTTCACAATGTCTGGAGCGACGGCAGCTAGATCGATGACGTTGGCCACGAAGGCGTGGTGATGGTCCTCGACGATTTGCCGGACTTCTCGGAGTTGATCAAGGGTCAGGAGCATGGTGTCTCATTTCCCATGTGTCTCATTACTCAGATGTCTCATTTCGGTTCTGGTCCTTTCCTTGATTAAAAAATGTGATCAAAAAAATTCCCTTCCTATTCCTATTCCTATTCCTATTCTACTTCAACTTCTACTTCATAGCTGTACAACTCCGGACTAGGTCCGGACTACTCCCGGACTACTCCCGGACTACTCCCGGAGTCAGGGTATAATTCTCCACTATTCCCCAATTATTACAAGTAACTAAGGGCAACTCCCGGACTACTCCGGGATAACTCCGGGATAACTCCGGGATAACTCCGGGACTAATTGTGGTAGGTGTGTCTACCATAATTTTTTTTTCCTGTTTCATGTATACCATCCCCCACCATATCCAAGTCTTTGAATAATCAACAATACTTTGCCTTTTCTTTGGAGTGGAAACTCCCAATGACGAAATTCGACGAAAAAAACAGAGTCATCAATAGTGTCTCAATCTGAGACACTTTTACTCCGTTTTGAGACACTTTATAGAGTACCTTGTGAGACACTTTTTCACCAAATGAGACACTTTATATGAGACACATTTCCAGACATCAGCCCGCCCTTTTGTCCCGGACAAGATCGATCAATCGGTTCGTCGACCACCCGTAGAGATGTCCGTTTTTCAGGAAATCGGATTCCAGATACCCCTTGTCGACCAGCACCTGCTTGATTCGTTCGTAGGCGATGGCATCGTGGTCGGCGATGGCCTTGGTGTGGTCAGCTTTACTGAGATCCAACTTCTCATCCTTCCTCAAGTAATCGGGGTCCTCTACGTCCAGAGCCGCGAGACTGGCTGCCAGCAAGATAGGTTCGGGCCCGGCACTCTCGGCCGTTGCCTTCTCTTCGGCCGCATCCTTGTCGATAGCGGCCCGCACGCTGAACCTGAAGACCTGTTCTGGCGTATACCTCTCACCGACGAGTTGTTTCTGTCCCTCCGGGTTGGCTGCCGCCATCTTGGCATATTCGCGGAATACCTTGGCCATCTGGGTCTTGCCCGGCCGTCGGATCAAAACCTCCAACATGGTCCGCGCCCTGGGATTATCCAGGACTGGATGCCTATCCCCAAACATATCGGCAAAGTAGTTGTCGACCATCACGTTCAGTTCGCGGTCGCTCATCTTGGGGTCAAGCGCCTTGATGGTGCCGGCCTCCACTTTATCCTGCAGGCGGTTGAGCGCATCCATCGCGATCTTCAACTCGCCGGACAGATCATAGCCAGCACCGCTGCCCGTCGCCGTCATCATGGCGGGCACGGATTGCGCGATCGAAGTCAGAATACCCGGCATCGTTTCAGACAACAGATCGGCGTCCTCGATCATACGGCCCACCAGAATGCGGGACACTAGGGTCACGCCGTCACTGTTGAGTTTGCGGGTGCCCCGCTTCATATACTGGTTCGTGTTGCGTTCATCAATGATGCCTGAACGATACAGCGCGCTGATGAATGGCTCTGCACTCTTACTCGTCAGAAAAGCGTTCAGGGTCTCGTCCTCTTTCATCGCATCGCCAAGACTTTTCAGCGCGTCCTGGCTTAACCTGCGCCCCATCGCGACCTGCATGGTGCGGGGATCCATGGCTTGGGTGAAGGTCTCGTTCATCTGCCTGACCAAAAGCTGTAGGTTTTTGGTACTGGTGTCCTCGACCTCGACGACCCGTACCAACACTGGGCGGCTCATCGCGGCGACATCGGCTTTGCTCAACCCCACTTCATGGGCGTGGTCCGCCAAGTACTTCCTCAGTTCGGCCGCCTTGTCCGGATGCTCGTCATAAATAATCTGCATCGACATGGTGCGGCTATTTCCGCCGAACACTATGCCGTCCTCCGTGATGATCGGGGGGCCATTCACGGCGTCCGGATTGGTGTTGACCACGAATTCAGCGGCCATCCGCTTGGCGTTGCGCAACACCTTGAGTTGTTCTTCCTTGTCCCGATGGTATGCGCGTTC
>JAGLUH010000356.1 GCA_023134875.1 Candidatus Zixiibacteriota bacterium | reverse complement strand
GGACACCTGAAGTATCACTCATAAACTAAAGGAGGAACGATGACCAGACGCAAGAACGATCATGCTCTCAACCTGTTCATCTCTTACGAACAGAAGAAGGTGTTGCAGGAGATGGCTGACCGCTGCGACCGCACTATATCCGATGTCGTGCGCACCCTGTTAAAGATCGGTCTGCCGATACTCCAGGCGCTTTCGGAGGCGGAAGAGGTGCTTTACCGGCAGCAGGCCGATCTATTCTGTCAACTTCGGCAAGGCCGTCAGCGGCAGAACTCAGGGCAGGCTGCTGCAGGGCGGGGGACCGGCGGCGAACAGGTAGTTTAGCACCAATATGATGTCGACGAGATCAACATTACCATCGCAATCGGCATCGGCATTGGCTGGCGGCTGGGGCAGAGCGCCGCTGCGGAAAAGGTACCGTATAAGGAGAACGGCGTCGCTTAAGTCGATAGGGAAACGCCCACTGTAACTGCCATGAATGATCTCGACCCGCAGCTCATACTGTCGCTCGGCGGACAGGTTCATCGCGCTCGCTTCGGTGACGCCGACGGTGATCGGATAACAGCCGTACTCGGTTGGCGTCCCTCCCAGGACACCGTTGCTGTCTAAGGCAAGACCGGCTGGCAGCTCGCCTGACTCAAGCGTCCAGCAGTATGGTTCGATGCCGCCGCCGGCGTTGAGTGTTACCTGGTAATCAGCGCCCCACAGGGCAGTGGGAAGTTTATTGTTGGTTACGTGGAATATGTAATCGACCAACGCAGCACTATTCAACAACCAATTGTAGGGGTCGATGGTACAGCCTGTAGGTTGTGCCGACAGCAGAAACGAGTAATCCTGCTCTATCAAATAGTTGCTTATCCTGATAGTTGTGTCGCCGTCGGCAAAATGAAAACGAACATCAAGATCAACCTGGAAGGGGGAATAACCTTGCTGGGTCTGATTGAGATAAAGGAAAGTCAGGTAGCCGGAATCTGTCGCCACCGCATGGTAACTGTAGTGATACTCCGGTTTTTCGGCTTCATAGAGCCACTGTGTAAAGAACTGCGCCAGATCACGACCGGAGACATCCTCAGCGATTTGCTGAAAGTCGCTGATCCTGGCCGTGCTGTACTGGTGCGCCGAGGCTGCATAGGTCTTGAGGATATCGAAGAAGGTTTGGTCACCAACTAAGTAGCGCAGCATGTGCAGCACAAAAGCGCCTTTATCGTAAACCGTAAGACTGAAGATGTTGTAGACTTCGCTTGTGTCTTCAACGTAGACCATCCCGTCCAAACCATGGAGGGAGTTGATGCGGTCATGATACGCCTGTTTTCCATATTTGGCTTCAAACCAGAGCGCCTCAGAGTAGCGCGCAAACCCTTCGTTGAGCCAGATTTCATGCCAGCTGCTCAGAGTTATCATATCGCCCCACCATTGATGCGCCAGCTCATGGGCGATGACATACTCTGAAAAACTACCCATCGAGGAGCAGGTCTGATGTTCCATTGCGCCGCCGAAACTGTTAAACTGGGCGTGCCCGTATTTCTCCTCGATGAAAGGGTAAATACCGAACAGGTCGGAAAAAGCCGCCAGCATCTCCACCACCTTGGCGTTGTTCACTCTGTGTTTTTCGACCCAATTAGGGAAGATGAAAAAATCGACCGGCATCTCGTAACCCTGGTAGGCGAACGTATCCGCATAGACAACATAGTCGGCGATGGCCAGGCTGACTAAGTAGGTAACGATCGGATATTGCTCATGCCAGTGCGTCGTCTTGGTGCCGTCGCCGTTGTCGTTGATGGAGATCAGCGATCCGTTGGATGCCACCACCAGCCGGTCGTCGATGGTCACGATAATATCGACCGAATCCGCCTTATCGCTGGGATGATCCTTGCAGGGCCACCAGGTGCGGGCAAAAAACGGCTCAGAAAGCGTAAAGACAGCCGGCTTCTGATTTGCGGAGGAAAAAGCAAACGAGCCAAAACCCAAGTCGGGCGGCGTGCCCTGGTAGTAAACTGCAAGCTCGAATTGATCCTGCTGCATCGCTGTCGGCAACACGATCCGCAGCAGATCATCCGAATGGGAAAAGTTAAGCAGCCCACCGCCAGCGGTTACTGAATCAACCTGAAGTGAATCGGTCAGATCAAGCTCCAGCGTATCGAGCGGGGCGGTAACGATCCCACCAGCGACATCAACTCGACCGACCAGCAGGAAGTTCACCGGGTCTATGTTAATATCAAGACGATAATAGTTGACGTCAAACGCCTGCTGGTTGGCCGAAAGTTGATATTCGGAAAGCGCCTGTTTGAGATGTTGCCGCTTCAGCCAACGTGCTTTGAAATACTGCTCGTCATCTACCACCGGCGGCGGACTTAACGTATCAGCCGACATAGAGACGTGAAACGCCAGCATCATCAGGCAGGCGACCGCAATCCATTTTCTTAAACTGACAATAATCGACATCATACCAAACATTACATTCCTGCACTTAACAACATAGCAATCGCAGGCCAAGTGTCAACAGACACCGCTAATCTTGATCGATCTCTACCGAGGCTACCCCAGAAGTTAGTATGAACGCCAAATGCTGTCATTGCGAGTCCGCCGCAG
>JAGLUH010000355.1 GCA_023134875.1 Candidatus Zixiibacteriota bacterium | reverse complement strand
TCGAAAGCATGAGAGTCATCGGTGACATAGTAGAGCAGATAATTGCCCTTTTCCAGTTGTAGTTCCGCCGTTGCCATGCGATTTTTGTCAGCGCCACCGGCTGGTTCGGTGTTTCGTCGCTCCATTGACCAGACCTGCTGCCGGCTATCGGCATCGAGCAGCCAGCCATGATCCATAAAGACATCATCAAAATCCGAATATTCACCGAGAGCGGCAATTTTCACGTCAACCGGCTTATCCAGGCTAAAGCCGACTGAAGAATAGAGATCGTGATCAGGCTCCAGTATCTCAGCGATTACGCAGTCTGAGGAGTAGGAACAGCCTTCACGGGAGAAGTCTTTGCTGTCGGTGGTGATCTCGAGGAGGTAATCTTCCACAATTCGGGATTGCTTTTTGAGAAGTCTCTTCATCTCGCCAGATTCGTGCTCGTACTCTTCATCCAAGTCTTCCAGTTCATCCTCGAGATCCTCGAGTTCATCTTCAAGGTCCTCGAGTTCATCCTCAAGGTCCTCCAGCTTACTGATGGAACTCTTATTCAAGGCATCAATTACAAGTTCGTAGATGTCTCCCAGGTTGTTTATTTCAATGCTATAACTCACTGATCCATAGGGGGTACCGGCATAGAAATAGGCCTCGTATCTGCCCGGCTCAAGTTCAATGCTGCTGTCATACTCTCTCAGTTTTTTGTCCCTGCCGATCCGGTCGGTATTACGGGAATCCATTACCCACACCGGCTCTAGCGAACCGGAACGGATAATCCAGCCGTAGGCGGTAAGACTACGACCCGACTTCCAGCCGGAACCAATCGCATAGATATCGACCGTCAACGGCTCCTTGATCTCAAAACCACGACAAAAAACCTCGCCTTTGCGGAAATCGTCCACCTTCAGAATCCGGTGCTTGCCGGCATCGGCCTGTTGAGACATAAGAACCAACAGAAAAACGGACAGAGCCAAGCAGTAGATTGGGCGTAGTGTCTTGGTCACGATGTTACCCTCCGGCTTGTGAAGCAGGCAAGCTCCCGCGCAATTTATGATTCACTCTCTTGCTAAGCTACGGAATTATTCGATTTTAGTTTCAGTAAATCGTTTCGTCCAGATGTCTACCGCGCACAGCGGAAGTTGACAGAAGAACTACCGATGCTTATCGTAACCCTGCGATGAGAATCGGCTTTGACGCGAAACGGGCGATATGTAATTTGACCGGTCTGGGCAACTACAGCCGCGGCCTGATCAGGTCGTTAGTCGCCGCCTATCCCGAAAACGAGTACTTTCTCTATACACCATCAGCAAAAGAGAATTCTCGCCTTAACTTTCTGAACGATACCAATGCCCGCATCATGCTGCCGCGTTCGTGGTGGGGGCGGCGATTGAGCTCATTCTGGCGGACATTTGGCCTGACCCGGCAATTGCAGCAGGACAACATTGATCTGTTTCACGGCCTCAGCCATGAGTTGCCCTATCGAATAGACAAGGTCGGTATCAAATCGGTGGTGACTATTCACGATTTGATTTTCCTTCGTTATCCCCGGCTTTATACGTTTGCGGATCGCCGGGTATACTTGAAAAAGATACGTCACAGTTGTCGGATAGCGGATTCGATAGTGGCGGTCAGCAAACAGACCAGGAGAGATTTGATCGACTTCCTCTCGATCAAGCCGGAACGTATTCAGGTTATCTACCAGAGTTGCGACCCGATTTTCTATCACTCCGCGTCAACCGAACAGAAAGCAGCCTGCCGGAAAAGGTATCATCTGCCGACGCAGTATATCCTCTCGGTTGGCACGATTGAGGAACGTAAAAACTTGTTGTTGCTAATCAAAGCGATCGAACTACTGAAAAGTAAGCTTGATCTTTTCCTGATTGTGATCGGTCGGGCAACGGCCTACAAAGATCAGGTCACCGCCCATATCCAGAAGGCGGGGCTGGCCGATCGGGTACTTTTCTTGGAGGATGTTTCCTTTCCTGATTTTCCGGCGATATACCAGATGGCGTCAAGTTTCGTTTATCCCTCCCGCTTCGAGGGTTTCGGCATCCCGATCGTGGAGGCGCTTTTTTCCAAAGTGCCGGTTATCGCCACCAGGGGTTCCTGCCTTGAGGAGTCCGGCGGGCCGGAATCCGTTTATGTTTCCCCCGATTCCGCCGATGAGCTGGCGCAGAAACTCGAACTAACGTTGACCGATTCTATCTTGCGAACGAAAATAACCGCCACCGGCTACAGCTATGCCCAGCGTTTTCGGGAAGAGATAGTTGCCGGAAATGTGATGGCGCATTATGTGGAATTAATAGGCTCCTGATTCTCGAAGTGAGCCGATTTGTTCGGATCGGGACGATCTGATAAGGGTTCATACTGGCTGTCTCTATTTCCGGTCATAGCAAGCAC
>JAGLUH010000354.1 GCA_023134875.1 Candidatus Zixiibacteriota bacterium | reverse complement strand
CATGACAAGTTCGGAGTTTCAAGTGCTAGCGGACCCGCAATTTACGGACTCTTACCAGATGTGCGACAATCGCACAGTTCTATTAATCCTAAATCGCACGATCGGCATCCCTCATGCATGACACAAGCCAGCGAGGCGCCTGTTCTGATCAGGCTGACGCAGCACATTGAATCAGCTTGGCGCGGGGCAATGAACCGGTCAGGAAGATTCGAAGAAGTCAGCGACCTTTGCAGGACTGAAATGGAGCCGTGATGAGGAGCACGCTGAAGATCACACTGGCTCATGCTCGCAGTCGAACTGATTTCGCAATGAGACGGAGAGGAAATATGAAGAGGATATTGAGGCGATTACTCCATACCGAAGAGGGTCAGGATCTAATCGAGTATGGCCTCTTGGCCGCCTTCATCTCGATAGCAGCACTCGCTGCTGTCAAAGCCATCGGTCCTTTGGTAGTTGTTCTTTATGAAGCGGTCGTGACAGCAATGACGCCGTAAGAACCGCGTGAAACTGGAAGTGAATTATGCATTGGTCTGGTATTGCAATTGGCTTTCTGATAGGCCAGGACTGATCTGAAATGCATGAAGATATAGTCATACGTGAAGCCAAAGAAAAATAGGAGATTCCTTCTAGTAGCGACGAATAGGAACTCGGTATTTCCATATTCACCAATAACCCTAACCTGAGGAGGCCTAGATGTTGGCCAAAATGAAGAGGTTGTTCCGGAAAGAGGAAGGGCAGGACATGATCGAATATGCCCTTCTGGCTGCCTTCATCTCCATCGTGGCGATCGTCGCCATTAAGGCGATCGGACCCCTGGTTCTTGCCATCTACAACAATGTGGTGACAGCTCTGACTGCGTAGGTTACAAAGCAAGCAAGGAGAATACTATGACCTACGATCCAGTAATTGACAGACTCATATTTTCTTCAGCGGTACTGCTATCCTTGCTTGCAATGTACACGGATTACAGATGGAGGATAATCCCAAACAGGCTGACCTTGCCCGCCATCGGCTTGGGCTTGATACTAAACTTCGCTGGCAATGGCTGGCAAGGTCTCCTGTTTGCATTGGTGGGACTCGCTGTCGGTTTCGGACTGATGTTGCTGCCATATCTTCTCGGTGGCATGGGCGCTGGAGATGTAAAGCTCCTGGCTGCACTTGGAGCCCTGCTGGGCGGATACGCGATTCTAAATGTGTTTCTTTATGCAACGATCTTGGGAGGCATTCTCGCGGTTTTGATTGCCCGTAGGAGCAGGAGACTGGGGAAGAGCCTTGTCAATCTAATCTATATTGTTGCAGGAGTTTTCTTATACCGATCACTGTCGACAACGGGAAAAACTGTCGATAAGAATATAAAAGTTCCGTACGGCATTGCTCTTGGCGCCGGTATGTTCTGCTTCCTGCTGTTCGGAGTCATAGTTTGAGGGCCTTTGATTGTGCACAGATTTGTGAGGATTAGGAATGACAGCCGCGGTAACGCGGTGATAGAATTTGCGCTTGTTTTACCCATTCTGTTGTTGGTGCTATTCGGCATAACGGAGTTTGGCAGAGCGATCATGACCAAGAACATCCTACATACCGCGTCGCGAGAGGGCGCACGCCTGGCTGCCGTCTCTCCCGTCAGTGACACACTGTCTGTCCAGGGACGAGTTATCGAGATTCTTGACGCTGCCAGAGTAGATGTAAAGGAAATAACCATTGTCTATAATGCGGCAACCAGAAGTATACAGGTAACAGTCACCAATGATTTTCAAGTTCTGAGTGCCGGGGTCCTGGAGTCGTTCATAGGCGTGTTTGAATTACGAGGGGTCACCAGTATGCGATATGAGGGGTAGTTAAGCACTGCATCAATGACACCCTCGTAACACGACCCAGAAAGAAACTCAACATGAATGTTCTACTAAATATAATTCGGAACTATCATCATTTAGCCAGAGGGAATGACCGGTGAGAAAAGCTGGATTGATATTTGTGATAATCGTAGCTCTTATTTCCGGAGCTGCGGCGAGCGCTCTCGCGTACTACTACCTCAAGAGCCAACCTTTGGGGGTCGAGGTCAAGACGCAGCCGATGGTAGTCGCTGCCAAAGATATGACTTTTGGTGAGTCCCTGGATACTGAGGATATGAAGGTCGTGATGTACCCTGAGGGTAGTCTCCCCAAGGGATCGTACGCAGTAACAGATAGTCTGCTGGGCCAGGTAACTAAAGTCTTCCTCAAGGAAAACGAACCCATTCTGGATTCGAAGTTGTCGTCCAAAGGTGGCGGGCTCTCTCTTCTCATCAGCCCGGAGATGAGAGCATCTTCAATCAAGGTGGATAAAGTATCGGGCGTTTCAGGATTTATCCTGCCGGGAGACAAGGTGGATATTATTGCAACGATCGACAATTATGGTAAAGGGCGGGATGCTGTTGCAAGCACCATCCTTCAGAATGTGGAGGTGCTGGCCGCCGGCGAGATAACTGAGCAGAAGGGTGACAAGGTCATCACGGTGCAATCGGTCACACTGCTAGTAACTCCCGAGGGAGCCCAGTCGCTGGCGCTGGCATCACAGGAGGCTAAACTCTATCTTGCCCTGCGTAATCCGATCGACGCTGATCTGGTGGAGGTAGCACCAATAAGTAAGGCGAGCATTCTTGCCTCCAAGAAGAAAGAGGAACCCAAGCCCAAGGTCGTCTACAAATACAGAGACCGGCCGGCAGAACCCAAAGTGGAAAAGATCCAGGAAAAGCCCGACTCGGTTGTGATCATCAGGGGGAAAAAGAAAGAAACCGAAGCACCAGCCATCAATAAGGCGACATCTGATGAAAAGAAGGGGCCGTGAGTTCGACGTG
>JAGLUH010000353.1 GCA_023134875.1 Candidatus Zixiibacteriota bacterium | reverse complement strand
ACGGGATGCCGGCAAGCTCCGTGAGGATGTGTAAAATGGTGTCCCCCTTTTCCGACCAGAAGGCAACGAACTGGCTGTCGTTTCGGGCAACCCACCGTATGTCGCGGGCGGCGGAGCGTGTCTCATAGTACTTCGGGTAAAGACCTGCTTGCAGGGAAACGGAGCGGTCGTTGATACTGACTTTGGGGATGAAATGCGTGTAGCTGAAAATGGAGTAGTATGCCTCCTGAGCAACCACCACAGACAAGCAGCAGACTGCCGCTATCAGAAACAGACCGAGCTTCTTCATATTCAGTAAGTAATATAAGTTTTTGGTTGAGACAACTCATATCTCAATCGCGTAGCGGCGGGGCTTGTCCCCGCCGATGGTGAGCACCCATTAGACGGGGCGACACAAGGCCCCCCCTACGAGGGAGAAACGGTTTGTATTGCTACAACCCAAAAAATATATAAGAGAACCGTTAGAGTTTCTTAAAGGCGTTATCAAAGTCCTCCACAAGGTCTTCAATGTCTTCTATGCCCGCTGAAAACCGAACCAGATCATTGGTGATGCCGGCGGCTATTCTTTGATCTTCAGAGACTACTGCGTGCGTCATTGAGGCCGGGTGTTGGATTAAGGATTCAACGCCTCCCAGGGACACTGCAAGGGTAGTAAGGTTGAGGCCGTTAAGCAGTCGCTTCGCGCTTTCGTAACCCCCTTTGACACCAAAAGTGATCATGCCGCCGGGTCCCTTCATCTGCCGCCCGGACATCACGAAGTCATATCGTGGGTGATCCTCAAGACCCGGATACATGACCCAGCTAACATCGGCATTATTTGCCAGGTACCGGGCAAGCGCCATGGCGTTTTCCTGCATCCTTTCCATCCTTAGCCCCAACGTTTTCACTCCGGTATTAAAAAGGTCTGCATTATCAGGGGACAATACGGCGCCGCGATTTATGACATTGTCTCGTAACAGGTGATAGTCTCCTTGCGTTTTGGTGATTATCACGCCGCCGACCGCGTTAGAATGCCCACCGATACACTTGGTCATTGAGTGCACAACGATATCGGCACCAAGAGCCAAGGGTTTTTGGAGATACGGAGAGCAAAAGGTGTTGTCAACGACCAGTGGGATGTGGGCGTTTGCCGCTGTTTCGGCTACCGCAGCGATATCCGTTATGGACAAAGTGGGATTTGCGGGCGTCTCAACGAACAGGAGTTTAGTGTTTGGTGTTTGCAGCGCTTTGCGGACCTCATCAACGTCCGATGTGTCCAGGAAGGTCGTACGAACACCCCACTTATGGTAGAACGCTGACTTCTCGAGGATAGAACGAGAAGGCCCGTATATGGAGCCGGTCGCAACGACATGGCTGCCGGGGTTTAGAAAAGTGAAGTATACGGCTTCAACGGCGGCCATCCCGGAAGAAGTGGCAATGCCTCCATAGCCTCCTTCAAGATCGGCGATCTTGGTTTCCAACTCATAACAGTTCAGGTTGAAAAGACGCGAATAGATACCCTCTTTATTCCCACTGGCAAAACGTTTTGCACCATCTTCGCAGCTTTTGAAAACGTACGTAGACGACCTTTCCACGGGAGGATTTACAGGGCCACACTTAGGATGGTACCTTCCGTGAACCGCCAAAGAATTAAAACCCCATTTCTCGAAATTACGCATTATAGCTCCTTAAACATCACTAACACCGTGCTCCATCGGTGGCTACTCCGGAATCTGAATGCCATAGTAAGTGATGTAACGGGTCAATACAAGCCTTTTCTGGAACGGCCGCCGATTTGCAATTGGTCACAACCGGCTGAAGAGCTCCAAGGTCATCCCGTTGGGGCCGCACACATAATCATAAAGAAATCTTTGGAGACGGCACCATGACGTATAACTACAAACGCAGCGGCGCGACTTCTTTGTTCGTTACCCTAAAGCCGGGAACCCATTGAAAATTCCTCGACAAAACGTCACGACCATATCTGCTGATCCAGAGGGTCATGCTACGACTTATTTGTTCTATGGTTTTCAGGTTTCGCAAAGTCTTTCCTCCGACACGCTCAGACGCGTGACCTTGCGCACCGGGAAGCGGCGT
>JAGLUH010000352.1 GCA_023134875.1 Candidatus Zixiibacteriota bacterium | reverse complement strand
CCCCGACTTCGTCGTGGGCAAGACCCCGCGCAACAGTGGCTGCGACGTTGTGAGACAGCCTCTTCTGACCGGCTTGCCCGGTATCTTACTGCTCCTTGCCCTTGAACAAGCCGAGGATATGACCGGCAGGGTCGGTGAACATTGCAAATGCGCCTATGTTCGGGATGTCAGTTGGCGGCACCACCATCTTACCGCCCAGGCTGACCGCCTTATCAAGATATACTTGCAGATCTTCCACTTGAACGTAGAGTGTCAGATATGGAGGTATCTCACCTGTCGCCTGCATGATACCACCACCGATACCACCCTCTTCAGCCGGCACCATGCCGTAGTTCTCCATGCTGGAAGAGTCAATCTTCCAGTCGAACAACTTGCTGTAGAAATCCTGCAACTGCTTGCCGTCTTTACCACAGATTTCAAAATGACATACGGGATGCGGCATAATTTAAGTCTCCTTTCTCAAAGTTTAGTTCATCGGGAAAGACGCAGCAGTCTCCCGATTTGTCAATCGTATTCTCCCAAAATCATTCACCGATGATCTTCACCAGCACTCGCTTCTTTCGTTTGCCGTCGAATTCACCGTAGAAAATCTGTTCCCAGGGGCCGAAATCAAGTTTGCCCGCAGTTGCGGCAACAACAACTTCGCGTCCCATAATTGTCCGTTTCAGATGCGCGTCAGCGTTGTCCTCATAGCTGTTGTGGCAGTATTGATCGTATGGCTTTTCCGGCGCCAGTTTCTCCAGCCAGACCTCATAATCATGGTGCAGACCCGGTTCATCGTCATTGATAAAGACCGATGCGGTAATGTGCATAGCGTTTACCAGAACCAAACCCTCGGTAATGCCGCTTTCGGCGAGGCATTCTTCGACTTGGGAAGTGATATTAATCAATTGCCGCCGCTGCGGCGCGTTAAACCATAACTCCTGGCGATAGCTTTTCATTTTGCACCTCCGGTTCATATTTATATGTACGATTCTATAATCTCAAGAGATTGTTTTCATGTCATCGGTAGCGGATGGACTGCCTTGTCACTGATGTGTCGCCGTCAGTCATAAATTAACCAAAGAAACAGGGCGCCGGATAAACCGACGTCCTGATTAAGCAAACACACCGGATAATGGTGTAGACGAAAAGCCCCCATTTAAGGTAAGGAGGTATTCATATTCTGCCGGTATGCGCTGTCATCTTAGCATGACCTGCACTCCTACATAGACTATCCTGCCAAGAAGATAGTGTTTTCAATAACTTCCTGGTTTTCACGACTTTCTTTTCTGTGGTTTTTTCTCGATAAGCCGCGCCGCACAGCTTTCACACTGTGGGCTGCCTTCAAGACCTTTGCAGTAGTATCCGAAACCATTCAGCCATTCGGCGTGGCCATAAGGACAACTGTCAAGGAAATCCATGAACCGGATGAAACGCTCCAGGATTTCGTGCCCGATTACATGTTCCATTTTGCAGGCGGTTGACTCGGCAAGCTCTTTATCCACGAGCAACACCTGCACTAAGAAGTCACGCAAAGCTTCGTGTCTGCGGACGACATCTCTGGCGATTTGTTTGCCCTTTGAGGTCAGAGTCACCACCTCATAGGGAGCGTAGTTGACCATCTTCCTGTCAGCCAGCGCGTGCAAAGCGCCGGTTACTGAGGACATGTTCACACCCAACCGCCTGGAAATATCCCTTGCTCTCGCAACCCGCTTCTCAGTAATTAAATGGAGAATCACCTCCAGGTAATCTTCCAGGCTCGCACTTAGGGCTTCTGATGCCATCAAACCACTCCTATCATCCCTATGTTATACAACATACCAAACATTGTACGTGGCACCAAAGAACTTGTCAAGAACGTTTTTCATTGTGCGTGACAGTCGCCCGGAGGATGACCCTTGAGGAGTGTAGGTTCTTTTCAACTGGAACGTTAGCGGTTCTTGTGCGGCAAAGGGAGGTTAATTGGCGTTACCCATACGAAATCAGTTGATTTTTGCGAATTCTGATGTAATTTCTATAATTATGTCTTTACGGCCGGTTCTGATAGTTGAAGAAGGTCCCGATAAGGGGAAAAATTACAGTTCCGATTCTGTGCAGATCAAGGTGGGGCGGGGCAAGGCTGCCGCCGATTTCGTTCTTTCCGGCGTGGACACCTCCGTCAGTCGGGTGCATTTCGCTGTCATTCGTCGCGGCGACACTTTTGTGCTTACCAATCTCTCGGCCAACGGCACAACCGTAAACGGCGTGAAAACCCCGCAGGCATTGCTCAATGATAACGACCTGATCAAGATCGGCTTGTTGACCGTTATTCGCTTTCGGCTGGAGGATATCGCCGCCATGGAAGCTAACCCCAGTTATCGCTGACCCTCCCTATTTTTCGTCTCCTTTTCTCTTTCTGTTGCCTTTAGGATCGATTTGGCAGTATTATGGATGCAGGTTCTTAAGGAGCGTCAGGTTATATGAGGATAGACTATAACGAGCTTTACTCGCGGCCGCAGTACGCAAATGATGATCCGCGACTGCCGGAAACATTTCAGAAATACCGTATCGAGCAAAAGATCGGCGAGGGCGCCGTCAGCTTTGTCTACCGCGTCAGACGTCTTGATACCGGTAAGCCGGTACGGTTGAAAGTCCTGCGCAAACGAATCTGTCGCCTTGCCGGTATTCGCGAGAAAATAATCCAACTGGATCGCGAATTGCAGGCATATCGAGGTGAGAATATCCTCCCCTATCATGGCAGCGGCGGTCATGATGACAATCTCTTTTTGGAATTCGATTATATCGAGGCGATCAGTCTGCGCAAATTGATTGACCGTGACGGTCCCTTCCATCCCGACCTGGTGGCGCTAATTGCGCTGGGGCTCGTAGCCGTACTGCAACAAATTCATGGCACCAGGCCGTCGCCCGGCATGGGGAATATAATCCCTCTGCACCGCAATCTGACACCGGAGAATGTGTTAATCACGCCGGCGGGACAGATTGTCTTAACTGATATTGACATGGTCGAAATCGCCGATTTCGCTGAAAAACATCGGTTGCAACTGCCCTACTCGCCCCTCTGCTATCGCTCACCGGAACAGCTTCTGCGCGACTATGCCGACCGCCGCAGCGACATTTTTTCGTTGGGAATGCTGATGCTGGAGATGACCTGCCGTCGCCTGCCCTGGGTCGGTATGAATAATTATCACACCCGACAGAATATCCGCGAAAACAAGGGCGGCAAGTTAAAGGGGTTTTATCCCAAGTCTGAGAGCGGGGAGCGAAACCTCCTCACCAGACAACTGGGCAAGATCATCGCCGGGTTGATTTCCCACAATCCCAACAAACGAATCCAAGAAACAGTTGACATAGAAGACCTCCTGGCTGGATACCTGGCCACCGCCAAATATCGGGATCAAAGTCAGGAAATCGCTGAGTTTCTCAGCCGACGCGGTTTTAATCCCCAACGGGAAAGACAGCGCGGTTTCCTGGAAAGACTGATGGGAAAGTAAAAGCCCGCTCTGCAAATTTTGGGTCGGAATGGTATTCATCCTGGTATGAGAGGGGGAAGGTGGAACCGGCAAGGATACGGGCTAACCTTTTTGCGGTTTTGTAATTACGATTCAGTGGAAAATGACCGATAATAACCTTGACATTTGGATAACGCCTTTGTTTCTTAAATTGCTTAGCGCATTTACGGCGTCTCAAGACAGGGACTTGTAACAAGTTATGGATTTTGGTTCTTTTTCGGCAGCCCTTACTTCCGCTATCAGGCGCGCCAAAGAACTGGCGCAGAGCTACAGCCACGCCGAAATCACACCAGC
>JAGLUH010000351.1 GCA_023134875.1 Candidatus Zixiibacteriota bacterium | reverse complement strand
CGCTCGATAAAAAACCGGAGTATTTCGAAGCCTTAGTAGCTGACGATCTTTCCAAGTTGCCAAAGTCGGCGGCGGATGAGATCAAACCGGTGGCTTCACCAGCCTTGCAGTCCTTCCTGGTAGCGATCAGCAACAAGGCGGAACACTATTCCGAAGCGGAAGTGGGCCCTGAGCACGCTTTGATGGCTTTTGCTGCCAAAGGCTCACCCTTGAGTGAGGCGATTACCCGTCGCCTGAATTTCGAGGAAGGAGCCATTATCGACGCTGTTGCTGATATGAAAGTGGTCGAATCAATTGCCGGTACGCCGGTAGTCACCGAAGCGGGGGAACCTGCCGCGGGCGCTGAGGGTATCAAGTATTGCAGTGATCTTACCGCCAGGGCGAGCGTGGGAGAGTTGGATAAGTTTTTCGGGCGGGAAGAGGACATCTACAATATCTGCCGCGTCCTGATTCGCCGCCGCAAGAACAACCCGATCCTGGTGGGGGCTCCCGGTGTTGGCAAGTCGGCATTGGTGGAGGGCCTAGCAATCAAGATCGTCAATAAGGAGACGCCCGCTGAACTACACGACACCACGATTCTTGCTCTTGATCTGGGACAGTTGGTGGCGGGTGCGAAGTATAAAGGCGAGTTTGAGGAGCGTTTCAATAATCTGCTTTCGCGGCTGGCCAAGGGAAAAGGGAATCTGGTATTGTTTATCGACGAAGTTCATAACCTGGTGGGTGCGGGTAACCCTGCTGGCGGCATGGATGCGGCCAACCTGATCAAACCGGCGCTGGCGCGGGGCACCCTGAAAGTGATCGGCGCCACAACTATCGAGGAATATCGTAAGTATATCGAAAAAGATAAAGCTCTCGATCGCCGTTTCCAACGAGTGATGGTTGAAGAACCGACTTTCGCGGAAACGGAGGAGATACTCTCCGGTGTCCGGGAGGTGTACGGCGAACATCATGGCCTGACAATTCCCGACGAGGTCATCACAGAATCGATCAGGCTATCACAGCGCTACATCGGTGATCGTTTCCTGCCCGATAAGGCAATCGACCTTCTTGACGAGGCGGCGGCTTCTTTCCGGCTGAATCGCACTCGCGCTGCCGGCAAACTTGAGAAACTGCAAGAGGATGCGGAAGAGATCAAGTCGGCGTTGGGTCCGAAATTGGCGTTAGCCAACACCGCCGGACTGGACGATGAAGTCAAAATTAAGCTGGAAACGTTTGCTGAGGAATGTGAGGGGTTTTTCGAGACGTGGCGGGCACGCCTTGAGCAGCAGGCTTAGGGTGCCGGTAACGGGCTAAATCTAGTGGAAAGCAAAATGGCGGTAGAACAAAACCTGATTACCAAATTCAAGGATAGTCTTGAGGAACTGGACAAGATCAAGGCTTTTCTCGATGAGAAAGAGCAGACTCTCACCGCCGAGGATGTCGCCTGGGTGCTCTCCCGCTGGACGAAGATTCCCGTATCGCGGATGGTGGAGGATGAGAAAACCAAGCTGCTCCACATGGAAGAGCAGATCAAAAAACGGATTGTCGATCAGGATAACGCCATCGCCACGATCTCCGAGGCGGTGCGGCGCTCTCGTTCCGGGGTTAAACGTCATAACCGGCCGATCGGTTCGTTCCTCTTTCTCGGCCCTACCGGCACCGGCAAGACCGAGTTGGCCAAGGCGCTGGCCGAGTTCCTGTTCAACGACGAGAAATTCATGGTTCGTTTCGATATGTCGGAGTACATGGAAAAGCACTCGGTAGCCAAGCTGATCGGCGCTCCGCCGGGATATGTCGGGTACGAGCAGGGCGGAATGCTCACCGAGAAAATCAGGCGCAATCCCTATTCGGTGGTGCTCTTCGATGAGGTGGAAAAAGCCGATCCCGATGTTTTCAATATCATGCTGCAGCTTCTTGATGACGGCAGGCTGACCGATGGACAGGGTAACACGATCGACTTCACCAACACCATTGTCATCCTGACCTCAAATTTCGGCTCTGAATACATCCTCGACTGCTACCGGGAGGAAAAACCGGTCGAGCGCGACGGGATGATGAATATCCTGCGGCAGAAGTTCCGTCCCGAATTCTTAAACCGCTTGGAATGGGTTATTTTCCGCCCCTTGACCGAGGTGGGTATTAACACGATAGTCAGTATCCAGATGGGGGTGGTGGAGAGCATTCTCACCGACAAAAAGCTGACAATCAGGTGTTCTCCGGAAGCGGCCAAGCTCCTGGCGGAGCGCGGCTACAGCTTCGAGATGGGCGCGCGACCGTTGCAGCGTCTCATCGAGAGTGAAATCCTCAACCCTCTGTCAATAGGGATCATCGACGGACGCTTTCCTGAAGGTTCCGATCTTGAAGTCCGCGTAAAAGAAGATAATTTTGAGATAGTGAAATTATAGACCTTAGGAGGTATTATGGGAGGCGAGTTTAAGATAGCGAAGCCTCATATTGGCACGACCGAGTATAAGGAGAAAAGTGATTCTCTTCCGGTTGATCTTTTACCCTCCAACAAGATCGTTTACCTGACCAAACTGAATTCGGAGGATGACAAGGAACCGGAACTGACTCGCTGCAAGAACCTGAAGGAGGTTTTCGCGAATTACAAGCCGAGTCGGGAGGTGACCATCAATAAGCAGGATGGCTCCGAGGAGACGGTCGACCTGAAGTTCAAATCGATGAAGGACTTTGGCTCACTGGAGATTATCAAGCAGAATGAGTACTTGGAGAACAAGTACAACGAGGTGGAAATGCTGCGTAATCTGAAGAACCTGCTTGACAAGCCGAACTCCAAGCTGAAAAAGCAACTATCGTCGCCGGAGAAGAAGGCGGAGTTCATGGCTGCGATCAAGTCTTACATTGAAAAACTCTAAACTTTCGGTGAGGAAGCTATGGCTGAGGAAGAAAAAGACGCGCAGGCCAAGCAGCCTGCCGCGGAAGCTAAAGTAAAAGAGAAAGAAGAGCTGAAGGAAATCCTGGGTGATGCTTTTGCCACTTTCACCCTGGTAAAACCGCATCTTTCTCATTTCAAGAGTCGCGACGGCCTCCACGTCGAAGGCGCCAAACTGCTCGACCCCAATAATGAGTCATACAACAAGTTTCTGACCGGTGAAGATTTCGCTCCCCGGCGCAAACAACTCAAGCAACGGCTTCATTTGTGGGCTGATCTGCTCGATGACGACGTTGCCTCTGATGAGTTCGCCGACAAGCTGGACAAGATGATAGAAGAGACCGAGGCCAACCTCGGGGCGAACATGAAGTCGATCCACCAGGAGATCAGACCGCTGGAGTTTGCCTATCGCGGTGTCGATCTCTTTTTCCAGAACGCCGCCGCTACCCCGGAATCGGAGGTTTACGCCTTCTTCGCCAACGCCGGCATCGCCGACCTGACTGACCCCAACGATCGGGAAATGTTTGAGTATATCAGCCAGCAGATTTACGACTCCTTCGGCGTTTACGACATTCGTAACTGCTGGTCTCTCTGCTGCGTTCCCGGTTACCTCGGTTCCGTCAAGGATATCGACACGATGGCGCGCGATCTGGGAATGCCCAGCAAGGTGCAGATTCTGACTGATTTCAAGCATTTCGACACTTATGAAGACCTCTCCGACGAGCTTGATGATCCCAGTTACGACGATCTGCGCGGTAATGATGAGTTCAAGCAGTATATCGCCGTGTTCGGTAACTATGTCAAGGCGGAGAAACCGGAAAGCCGGTTTGACACGGAACCCCTCTGGCTGCCGCCCTCGCCGCTGATCGCCGGACTGATGTACAGAAATGACGATGACGTCGGCATCCAGGCGCCTTCGGCAGGCAAGATCAACGGCAAGCTCGGCGGTGTACAGTATACCAAGATCCGGTTGACGGAGGCGAAGAACACTAAAGTCAACGAGAAGGGGGTCAACTGTCTGCTCAACTGGCAGGGTGAAGTGGGCGACGTGGTGGCGATGGGCGCCGATACCCTGAGCAAGGAGCCGCGTTTCCGCAACTACACGATCAAACGGACTTACGACTATATCTACAAGGTGATGCGTAATTACCTTAACCAACAGGTGTACAAGGGTTTCGACGAGAAGATGAAGAAGGCAATCGACAATGATCTCAACAAGTTTCTCAGCCTCTTGCAGCGCAACAAGGTGATTAACGGCTTTACCTGTACTGTGCACGCCGATCAGGCAATGCTGGAGAATCAGCAGATGATGCTGGAAGTGGCGCTCAATACGAAAACGCCTATCAAGCAATATGTTGTCAAGCTGGAGGCGATGCAGGATGAGGCGGGCAACGTCGGTGTAAAATAATCTGAACCGGCCTTGGAGTTGTTCGACCATTGGAGTGAAGAAAAAAACAAGAAAACCCTTATAGGAGGATGTAGGAAATGGCACAGTATGTAGAATTGAAGATCGACGGCGTCGAATACGACAAGGTGCACACAGTTAGCTACGAGCTGGGTACGCCGCACGATACCGCCGATGGCAAGCCGAGTAACGTCGTGCGCGGCATGAAGATCAAAGTCTCCCGCGAATCGGATGACAATATCGGTATCGCCAAGTGGGCGTTTGATTCCAGTTCAACCAACCGCAAGGGCGGCTCGATTGTCTTCCATGATCCGAACTTGAAAAAGCCCCTGAAGGAACTGACGTGGGAGAACGGATTTGTTACCCATTACGAGGAGCATGTCCCCTCGACCGAGGATTCCGCCAGAGAACAGATGTACGAGTACTTTGAGATCTCAGCGGAGCTGGTGGCTATCAACGGCGAGGCGGAGTACAAGAGGGAGTGGAAGGGCAAATAAGCTCGGCTTGAAGAAAAAGTGTAGAAGAGGGAAGGCGAGATTTCAACTCCCTTCCCTTTTCCCTCACAAGCAGGAGATGAATAAGGAAAATGGCACACTCCCAGGCAACAGTCGCCGTCACGGTT
>JAGLUH010000350.1 GCA_023134875.1 Candidatus Zixiibacteriota bacterium | reverse complement strand
AAAGGGACGCTGCTTCTGTCAAAGGTCAGGCCGGGTGAGACGCTTGATGTTCTCGGGCCGCTGGGCAACAGCTTTCAGGAAGCCGGGACCGCGCCGAATCTGCTGCTGGTAGGTGGTGGCGTCGGTATTCCCCCGCTTCATCTTTTGGCTAAGCGTCGCTGTATGGAAGGAACTGAGGGATTAAGCATAACGTTCCTCTGTGGTCTTGTTAACATTACCGAGCGGGTGCTGGCCCAGCGACTTGAGAAGCTGCCGATCACCCTGCTCTACTCGACTGATAATGGTACACTTGGGCATCATGGCATGGTCACTGATCTTTTAGAGAGACAACTTGCCGAGTATAATGCCGATAGCAAGCCACTGGTTTGTGCCTGCGGGCCGGTGGGAATGCTCAAGGTGGTGCAACGTATCTGCCGGCAGCAGCAGGTGCGGTGTTTTCTATCACTGGAATCAATCATGCCCTGCGGACTCGGCGCCTGTCTTGGCTGCGTAGTCGGGAAAGCGGTCGGCGAGGGTTACTATCGTGTCTGCCGCGAAGGGCCGGTATTTCCCGCCGAGGAGGTGAAGCTGTGAGCGATCCCAGCCTGCGGGTCACCATCGCCGGCATTGAGTTTCAGAACCCGATCATGACCGCTTCCGGTACGTTCGGTTATGGCGAGGAATTCGCTGAGTTTATCGACTTGTCACGGCTGGGGGCGATTGTCACCAAGTCGATCACCAGACAGCCGCGATCGGGACATCCGCCGCCGCGCACCGCTGAAACCGCTTCCGGTATGCTCAATGCCGTCGGTCTGGCTAATGTCGGTGTGGATGTTTACATCAAAGAGAAGTTGCCTTTCCTGCGTGATTTGGATACCAGAATCATTGTCAACGTCGCCGGCTTTGCGATAGATGAGTACCTCTACGTCGTGGACAAACTCAACGGTCACGAGGAAATCGACATGATCGAGCTAAATATCTCCTGCCCCAATGTCAAGGCGGAAGGACTGGAGTTTTCCTCGTCGCCGGAGTCAGCCTACGAATGTGTAAGTAAGGTGAAAGAGGTATGTAATTTTCCGTTGATGCCGAAGTTGTCCCCCAATGTCGCCGATATCAAGTCAATCGCCAAAGCCTGCCAGGAGGCGGGCGCGGATGCCATATCCCTGATAAACACCCTGTTCGGTATGGCGATTGATCCTTTTACCCGCAAGATAAAGTTATCCAATATCACTGGCGGTCTTTCGGGGCCGGCCATCAAACCGGTGGCGGTAGCGGCGGTCTGGAAAGTGGCGGCGGCGACGAATCTCCCGATTGTCGGTATCGGCGGCATTATGGATTACCGTGATGTGATCGAGTTCATGCTGGCCGGCGCCACGGCGGTTCAATTCGGGACTGCCAATTTCGTCACGCCCGATTGCACCATCAAGGCTATTGATGATCTGACAGCGTATCTGGGGGAGCGAAATATCGACGATGTTAATCATCTGATCGGAAAGGCGATCAAGGAATGAATCGGTTCATTGAGAAGCTCACTCAGGCGCAGAGGAAGAACAACAGCCTGATCTGTGTCGGACTTGACAGTGATCTGGATAGAATTCCGGCGCACCTCAAAGGTAGCGGCGATCCCGTTCTTGAATTCAACAAGGCGATCATCAATGCCACCAGGAACATCTGTTGCGCCTACAAACCGAATCTTGCCTTTTACGAGGCGCTGGGTTTGCGCGGCCTGGAGACATTGAAGAAAACAATCCGGCACGTCCCCGAAGAGATTCCGGTTATCCTTGACGCCAAGCGGGGCGATATCGGCAATACCGCCCGCAAGTATGCGGAGGGTATCTTTGCTGAATTGGGGGGCGATGCGGTTACTTTGTCTCCCTATCTTGGTTTTGACTCGATTGCGCCGTTTCTTGAGTACAAAGACAAGTTTGCCTATGTGCTGGCGGTAACATCCAATAAGTCAGCGACGGATTTCCAGTACCTGGATTGTGATGGCAAGCCGCTTTACCTGCATGTGGTCGAGAAGGTCAGGTCATGGAACCAGGATGAGAATCTCGGTCTGGTAGTCGGTGCCTCGCAGCCGCAGCAGATCAGGGAGATTCGCCAGGCGGCACCCGAACTGCCCTTTCTGATTCCGGGTGTCGGTGCTCAGGGGGGTGATCTGGGCAAGGCGGTAACTTACGGCACTGCCGATGGTGGAATTATCACTATCAATGTCTCACGCGGTGTGATCTTTGCCTCTGATGGTGAGGATTTCGCCGAAAAAGCCGCCGAGGCATTGACCCAGTTCAACAACCGCACCAATGTGGTCGGGTAGCTCTCCTCTATCTCATAAGCAATAGGCCGACGTCCGGAGGCTGTCCCACAAGCCGTATCATTGCGAGGAATCCCGTAAAGCGGGATAATGTGGCAATCTCAGGCTCATTGATCGCCAAGCACTTGAGATTGCTTCGCCCGGCAGCCGCCGGACTCGCAATGACTGGGTTCCATCGTCTATGCTTGCTTTTGGGACAACCTCTCCGCGTCTGCCCCTGCCATTAGCGCAATTACTGCTTGACAGAAATGGATAAAGTTGTTTATTTATATTAAATATCACTAGTGTCCGGTAAAAATT
>JAGLUH010000035.1 GCA_023134875.1 Candidatus Zixiibacteriota bacterium | reverse complement strand
CAGAAGGCCACCAGCCAGCCATACCGACTTGGCATATAAGATAATTGTAGGTCGGGTTCCCAGTGGAATCCGGCAATTGCCGGATGCAGCGCGTAACCCGACAAATCCTATTCGCCGAAATCACCCGTAAAAGATATCTCCTTCTGAACACCCCAATTTCTTGGATAATATCCCTCTTCAAACCATCGCTGCAAGGATGAGTGTTCATAATCGAAAGGATCATCTACAATGCCATGTCTTACCGGATTATAGTGAATGTAATCAACGTGCTTATTCATATCGCGCTGATCACGAATGACATGATCCCAGAACCGATTTTGCCAGACTCTACCGTCGCGGTAGAGATCACGAAACCGCTTTGAGTAACGAATCTTGAAATCATGCATGATGTTGGAAATGGCGACGTCCCGGCTTCTGACAATCACATGGAAATGATCAGGAAGAACTACCAAGGCGACTGGTTTCGCCTTGGTCCAGCAATCAAAGAATAAACTTGTGCTCCTTAGTAATAGTTTTTCACGTCTATAGGTCACAACAGTAAGGAAAAAGTAGCTGTGTTGCAGGTCATATCTGCGAAGTGTTTTCATCGTCTTTTATCTGGTGTCGGGTTTCACGCCTCCGCTGCCTACGGCAGACTCCACTGGGAACCCGACCTACGAACTGTAGACCGGTCTACCACTGTTGCGCAGGGTCTTGCCCACGACGAAGTCGGGGGTGTGACCCAGCGCGCTGTAGTCGCTACGTGCCCAGAAGGCATTTAGTAATAGGCCTTTACGCCTGGTTGTGTCAACTATTCGCGCTCGGAGATCTCTTTCTTGCTTTTCTTTATAAAGGGCTCAATCAAATCTATCGGCAACGGAAACACCAGGGTCGAGTTTTTCTCGACCGCGACTTCGGTCAGGGTTTGCAGGTACCTGAGCTGCAGGGCAATCTCTGACTTCTCCATAACCTGGGCCGCTTCCAGCAGCTTTGCAGCCGCCTGGAATTCACCGTCAGCGTGGATGACCTTGGAACGCCGCTCACGTTCCGCCTCCGCCTGCTTGGCAATAGCGCGGGTCATCTGTTCCGGCAGGTCGACATTCTTGACCTCAACTACGGATACTTTAACACCCCACGGTTCAGTCTGGTCGTCGACAATCTTCTGCAGCTTCCGGTTGATCGACTCACGATCGGAAAGCAGATCGTCAAGTTCAACCTGACCCAGTACCGACCGCAGGGTTGTCTGCGCGATCATCGAGGTCGCATAGATATAATCTTCGACATTGACAATCGCCTTGGCGGAATCCATCACCGCAAAATAGATCACCGCGTTGACCCGTACCGTGACGTTGTCTTTGGTGATGACATCCTGCGGCGGCACATCCATCGTTACGGTGCGCAGCGATACCCTGACCATCCGATCGACCAGGGGAATCAGCAGAATCAGTCCCGGCCCCTTGACTCCGACCATGCGCCCGAGACGGAAAATCACACCACGCTCATACTCCCGCAGAATGCGTATTGCATTCGCCAGGATGAACAGAAAGAAGAATACTATTACCGAAAATGCAGCGCCAAACATCTACTCCTCCTTTGTAGAATTGATTCGTTTCACTTTGAGCGTTCGATTCTCACCGGAGAGGATTTCAACCTTCTCTCCCCTCTCAATTCTTTCCGAAGCGACAGCATACCACAACGCACCGGCGACATATACCATCCCCTCGTCGTCGATGGTCTCGCTCACTTTACCCTGCTGTCCGACCAGACCTTCAAATCCGGTGGTCACCTGTTTGCGGTGCGACTTGATAATATAGCCCACCGCGAAAATCAGAAAGCCGCCAACACAGATGGTAATCGTGATAATCACCGGCAAAGAGACTCTCAGGAATGCTTCGGGACTGTCAACCAGCATCAAACCACCTAATACCAAGGCAATCACCCCCCCAATACTGAGGACACCATAACTGGGAACCTTTATTTCCAACAAGAACATAATAACCGCCACGATAATCAGCGCCAGCGCCGCGTAATTGATCGGCAACGCCTGCATCCCGAAAAGGGCGAGGATAATACAGATGGCGCCGACCACGCCGGGCACAATCGCCCCGGGATTGTAAAGCTCCATCGCCAACCCCAACGTGCCAAGCGAGAACAGGATGAAGATGATATTCGGATTGGTGATAACGTCAAGGATATTCTCGGAGAAAGTCTTTTCCACCGGCTCTGGGATTGCCCCCTTAGTGCGCACTGTATCTTCACCGTGCGGCAACATTACGACCATGCCGTCCGCCTTATCCAGCAACTCGACCAAGGTTTCCGCCGCGAAATCAACGACATTGGAATCGACGGCATCATAAGAAGTTATGCTGATTCCCTCACGCACCGCCCGTTCCGCCCAATCGGCGTTACGGCCCCGTTTTTCGGCGGCGGCGCGCAGATTGGCGACCGCATCATTAACGATTTTCTTGACCATGGCGCTGTCTATTTCCTCACCCGTCATCGACACCGGTGTCGCCGAACCGATATTGGTCGACGAGGCCATCGCCGCCACATGCGCCGCATAGGTGATATAAACGCCGGCTGAAGCGGCCCGGCCACCCGATGGATAAACATGCACCAGCACCGGTACTTTAGCGTTCATGATCGCAGTCGTAATCCGCAGCGTGGTCTCCATAACGCCACCCGGTGTGTTCATCTGAATCACCAGCGCGGCAGCGTTCTCCTCTTCGGCCTGTTTTAACGCGCGCTCAAAATGTTTCAGTGTGATAGCGCCGATCGGGCCGTCAATAGTCATCACCTTGACTACCTCGCCACCAGCCGTACCGAATGGCAAAAGCAGCAGGCAGGAAAACAACAACAGTAGTCTTGTTATACTCATCTTGATCTCCTCTGGGACAGATACCCCACAGCCTGCAGGGTATTCAAGCTTCCTTGAAGTTGCACATTCTTGAGCTTAACGTCAAGAAAAAACAGACTTCTGTTTCTCAAGCTTGGTGGTTCCCCTTCCACACCGAAGCAGGCTGTGTCGCAATCTTCATCCTGGGCACTGTCGCTGAGGTGGGCTACCAATTACAAATTAAA
>JAGLUH010000349.1 GCA_023134875.1 Candidatus Zixiibacteriota bacterium | reverse complement strand
CTTCCGGACCGGAGACCACCAGGTCGAAATCATCAAGGCCGTCCGGTAAGCGATAGGTCACTCCACCTCTGACAAAGTTGTCCCGGCCGGATTCGCTCGGAAACAGCAGACTAACCCGTCCGCGACTGTCAATGGAATAGACAGCAACAAAGGCATCGCGGTTCGTCCGGTAGGAGATTACGATGTTGTCCCCTTCGTAGTACTCGCCGTCGGAATGATTGGTCCAGATCTCCACGTCAAGATACCGGTCAATTCTCGTGCGTTCGGCATCTTGGTACTCGTCGTCGCCGTAATCCCGCGAGATGTTCTGTGAGAGAGCCGGAACGGCGCTTATGACCAGCCCGAAGGCAGTCATTACCAACGTTCTAAAAAGACTGTGTAACATTTCGTTATCCTCTCTTTCCCGTTTATTTCAAGGTGGTTGACTTGTTATCTTTGCGTAAATACTCCGGCCCGTGGACGGGTTTTTCCAAGCCGTCCGAGCGGGGTGCCAGCTCCGGGTTGTCCGGGGCAGTCTGGTAGGCCCACCGGAATAAAACAAAGCCATCGTCATAATGTATCGATTCGACGCGCATCTTGGCGAAACGAAGATCATCCGTCCAGATGACGTAGGTGTGCCCCGGAATGATCTCAGCCCATCCATTCTCTGACCATCCGTTTTGCGGCGCCCATCCGATGTCATCGAACGTCTCGGTGTACCCCATGTCTTGCAGGTCAGTGTTCTCATTGCCGGCATTAAGGTAAAAAATGCCGTCCACCGTGTCGACGAACACGTCGGCATGCGAGGGATCAATTCTTGAGTAGCTACTGAAATGCCAACCCGACAGACCGGGAGCCGAGACAGAATCGTACAACACAACCTCGTCCTCCGGACGCGGAGTATCAAACACTTCCTCAGCCGACAAATCCGATACCTGACCCGCAGCGTCAACGGTGGAGACAGCGTAATAGTAGGTCTTGCCGTTTCGTACGTCCGTACCCTCATCAACATACTCGTAAATTATGAGGTCAAGGCTCGGATTGGCTTCCGCCGCACGCCGCCCGATTTCCCTGTAGTTGTGAACGGGCTCGTCAGAACGCCAGATAATGAATTCAACAATGTCAGCCTCGTAAGGCCCATACCAGTACAGATACACGGCGCCGTCACCGGTAATGGAAAAAACTCCCTGGGGCGCCGCCGGCACCGGATTAAAGATGCAGTTGTCGTCCTCACATCCGACAAGGGTCAGCAGACCAACCATAACAAGTATTGGAAACAGCTTTGATTTCATCACAATTACCTCTTGCTTTTACTCTGTAATCGTCTTTCAGGTCAAATAACATCAAACGACGTGCCCAATTGCGTAAGTGACGGTATAACAATTACTTATTGGTCACAGAGGTAGTACAAGGCTGATCTCTATGCACACTTTTTGTGCGCAGGATGGTGAAAACGCACAAATATAGTGAGCACCGAATGTCGGGGTTCTCCCTCCCTTAGGCGGGGCGGAATCCGACCTACCATGCTGCCGTCCACACGCTTTGCACACAGAAAACAGGCAGGAGTCGGGCGACACATGCCCTACTTATGAATCTTTCTTAGAAATTCCTCTACCTCCGGGATGCCGCCCTGAAGTATAAGATAGCCGTTGTACGGCTCGCGATCGGTAGTTTCACCACAGATTGGAGTCAGCATGATGTCTTTTACTTTGTCTAAATCGTTGGTCTGCCCCAGTGCCCAGCCCAGCTTCACATAGGCTACTTCGGGAAGCATGTTGGCGGCCGGGATAACCCCCTTGGCCATCAGGTCGCGTCCGGTGTCATAGACGAACATGTGCGTGTATCCCCACAGCGTTTGCACGGTCATGTAGATTGCCACCCCCCTGCCTGTGGCGCGCTCAATGGCGGGATAGACCGGTTTGTTCACATGACCCAGCCCGGTGCCGGCAATAACGATGCCTCTGTAACCGTTGTCGACAAGGGAATCAATGATGTCAGGGTGCATGTCGGGATAATAGTAAACCAGGGCGACTCGCCGCTCGAAGTAGGGATGGATATCCACATTGCGATCCCGACGGCGTCGGTTATAGTCCGGGCCGAGCGGTGTAATCTTCTGCCGATCCACCAT
>JAGLUH010000348.1 GCA_023134875.1 Candidatus Zixiibacteriota bacterium | reverse complement strand
ACCGCCTATCCCGGCGTAGTCAAGGCCTGGCATCTCCACCAGCGGCAAACCGATAACATGTGCGTCATCAGGGGTCGCGCCAAGCTGGTGCTCTATGATTCCCGTGAGGATTCGGCGACCAGGGGCGAGATTATGGAGTTCTTCCTCGGTGACGACAACCGCCTGCTGGTGCAAATCCCTCCTGGAATCTACCACGGTTTCAAGAATATCGGCACCGGCGAGCTTTACGTTCTTAATTTACCGACCAACGTCTACGATCGCGACAACCCCGACGAGTACCGCCTTGACCCTCATGACAACGACATTCCCTATGACTGGGCGCGACAGGACGGTTAACCGCAGCTTCCTGGTCTGCGGCGGCTGTGGCTTTATCGGTTCTAATTTTACCCGCAGTCTTCGTTTGCGATATCCGGAGGCGGCGATTACGGTCGTCGATCTGTTGACTTATGCCGGTTCGCTTGACAATCTTGGTGATTTCGTTGACACAGCTGGCTTTGAGTTTGTCAAGGCTGATATTAGCGAGTTTGACACTTTCACGCAGTTCGCCTCACGCGCTTATGACCTGGTAATTAATTTCGCTGCTGAGACGCATGTCGACCGCTCTCTCTATCAACCGGATATCTTTGCTCGCACCAATGTCTTAGGAGTGGTCAACCTGCTGCTTTTCTGCCGCGATCGGAATATCCCCTTCCTGCAGATTTCCACCGATGAGGTCTACGGGCCGGCACGTGCTGATGAGAGTTTCAGCGAAGCTGCTCCACTGCGACCAACCAGTCCCTATGCTGCCAGCAAGGCAGCAGCCGATTTGATGGTCGAGGCGGCGATCAGTACATTCGACCAGCCGGCCGCCATCGTCCGCACCAGTAATAACTATGGTCGCTGGCAGTTTCCCGAGAAGCTGATCCCCTACTTTATCTACCTGGCGCGGCAGAACAAACCGCTGCCTCTTTATGGTGACGGATCACAGCGACGCTGCTGGATTCACGTCGAGGATTTCTGCGAAGCGCTCCTCAGGGTAGTCGCCGATTTCCCGACAGGTGAGGTCTACAACATCGGTGGGGCAAACGAGCTGACCAACCTGGAAGTGGCGGAGTCATTACTGAGGAAGATCGGCGGTAAATCGGAAGTGAAATTAGTGCCCGACCGCCCGGGGCATGACCGCGCTTATCGGATTGATTCGAGCAAATACGAGGCTCATTATGGTTCTATCAAATCACGCGATTTCGCTGCCGGTTTGGCGGAAACCATAGACTGGTACCTGGCGCATTCGGATATCTTTGCTCGTCTTGATACGGCGGAAAGCCGTCAATTCCTTGACAAGCATTATCGTAAGCACTCATGAAACCGTTTCTCCTTCTCACCGGCGCTTCCGGACTGCTGGGAGGCGCCCTGCTCAGGGTGTTAACCGCCGACTACACGGTAATCGCCTGCCACCACGAATCGCCGATCCGCAGCGACATAACCGGCATCAAGAAGGTTAAAGCAGACCTGACTGATGCCGACTCAACCCTGGAACTTTTTTCCGAACAACCGGTTGATCTGGTAGTTAACTGCGCCGCCGCCACTGAGGTCGACCGCTGTGAAACTGACCATAATCACGCCATTAAAGGGAATGAGATAATCGTAGCCAACCTGCTCAAGGGAATCGCAAAGTCCAATTGTCGGTTGATTCATTTCTCAACTGACTATGTTTTCAACGGCAGGAAAGGTCAGGCAACTGAAGCGGACGAACCTAATCCGATCTGCTACTACGGCAAGAGCAAACTGGCGGCGGAGAAAATGATCCGCCAGGCGGATGTCGCAGCCACCATAATCAGGGTGTGCGCACTCTATTCCACAAACCTGACAGCAAAACCAAATCTGTATAACAAAACTGCGTTGCCCCTTCGTCAAGGTGAGAAATACCTGGCGGCTGATAACTTAATGACAACACCGACTGAGGTCAACGATCTGGCCGGCGCGATTGGTCAGGTAATCAGTCAGCCCAATCTGCCGCCGTTGCTTCACCTGGCTGCGCCTGAGTGCCTGTCACGTTACCAGTTTGCAATCATGGTCGCAAGACAACTTGGATTAAATCCCAAACTGGTTGAAAGACGGCGTGTGGCGGATTTGAATCTTCCCGCCCCCAGACCGCTGAACGCAGGATTAGCTTCCTCAGTGGCAAACAGACTTCTTGATCGGCAATTGCGCTCATTCTCGCAGCTTTATTAAAAACGCCGATCACTGCGGAAACTAACGTCCTCGACGACAAGAAATTATTGCTTGTCTGGCTACTCTCGACACTCACTCCCTACAATGTAATGGCCTGTCATACAACAAGATAACCCTCCTGGTTCATTTTGGCACTCCCTTTGCTTCACAGCTTTAGCTGGAGGAGTCCAACAACGAGTAAGGAGTTAAAATGATGAAGAGTCTAAGGCTGGCAGCTCTCTTGATCTTGCTGCCTATGATTGTCCTGGGGCAGAACTATCCCAAAAAGGAGATGATGAACTACGAATTCATGCGCAAACATCTGGGCAACCGAGAAAGTGGCGCTGACATCTACAAGACTCCCCTTAGCCTTGAGAATACCCTTGAGACAGTGACGCAGCTTCCCCCCGACTCCGGCAGTATCGCCCCCGACAAGCTGGCGACAACCACCAAGCCCGAGCTGTTCGGCTACAGTCTCTTTGCACGCGGTGGCACAACGATCGAGATTCCCCAGAACCTTGCTCTTCCCGACAATTATCAACTTGGCCCCGGTGACAACATCATTCTCAACCTTTGGGGGCGAGTGGAGTTGGAATACGACCTCACCATTGACCGCCAGGGCGTGATCTTTATTCCCAAGGCGGGCGAAGTTACTCTCTGGGGGTTGACCCTGGCCCAGGCACGAGAACGAATAACTAAGAAGTTTCAGAGCATCTATTCTGACTTCAAGTTGGCGCTCTCGCTGGGTCGGCTGCGGTCGATTCAGGTTTATCTCTTTGGTGAAGTCAAATACCCGGGCTGCTACAGTGTCAATTCCCTGGCCACCATGTTTTCCGCTCTCTACTTAGCGGGCGGCCCCACCACCAGGGGTTCATTGCGTTGCGTCAAACTGCTCCGAACGGGTACCGAAACCAAAGTGGTCGATTTGTATGAATTCCTTCTTTTCGGCGAAAATACCGCTGCCCTATCCCTGCAAGGGGGAGATGTGATCTTTGTCGAGGTTGTCGGCAAAAGAGTCGAAGTCAGCGGAGCGGTGAAGCGACCGGCTGTCTACGAAATCCGGGGTGGGGAAACGATCAACGATATAATCACCCTGGCAGGAGGTGTACTGCCCTCCGCCTACCTGGAAAAGGTGAGAATTGACCGCATCAGGGGGGACGATGCTTACGAGGTAATAGATCTCAACCTGGCAGATGAGGGCGCGACCGATCGCAGCTTTGCTGTCGAAGATGGCGACCGCATCTACCTCGAATCGATTCATGATCTCACTGAAAATGTTATCTACCTGGAGGGGGAATTTCGCCATACCGGACCATACCAATATCGACCGGAGATGATGATCTCGCAGCTATTGGCTGAAGCAGGCGAGTTGACCCTGGACGCCCTGCATGACCGCATCGATGTTCTCCGCCGCGACGAGCAGGGCGAGTTTTCCCTGCTTACCGTCAATCCGGAAAATGTTCTTGCCGGCGGTGACGACCTGATGCTGCAACCTCATGATCGCCTGATCGCTTATCTTCGCGAGGAAGTGCTGCCGAAAAGGAAGGTGTCGATATTCGGCCTGGTGGAAGGGCCGGGAGAGTACACCTTCTATAATGGAATGCGAATATCCGACCTGGTGTTCATGGCCGGTAACCTGCGTAGGAGCGCCTACGAATTGCGGGTGGAATTGGCGCGCATTGACGAAGAAGGCCGGAATCAACTTATCTACGCTTCCCTGACCGATCCTAAAGAGGATATTTCTCTCCAGGAACGTGACCGCGTCTTCATCCGCGAGATTCCCGGCTGGCAGGAAGAAGAGATCGTTACTATCGATGGTGCGGTGCGGTTCCCGGGAAAATATGTGATTACTAACCAGATGAATACCCTCGCCTCCTTGATCGAACGTGCCGGCGGACCGACCGAGGACGCGTTTGTCGAAGGCACTATCTTTACCCGCAGCAGCATCGTCACCGATCTGAAGCGCCGGGGAGTTGAGCAGATTATCAATCGTGCCGCAGAAAAGCGTTATGACTCCACCGGTCAGATTGTCATTGATTCTTCCGCCATGGTGCAGGAGAACTCGATGTCCAACCGAATCGTTGTGCATGTGGACAAGATTCTGACAAAAGGCCACAACGGCCATGACCTCACACTCACCGGTGGGGATCATGTTTATATTCCGGAAAAACCGGCGGGCATCCAGGTACTGGGAGCTGTTCCCTCGGTGAGCACGATCGCCTATCAGTCCGGAAAGAAAGTTAGTTATTACGTCAAACGGGCGGGAGGATTGCTGAAGAACGCAGACAAAGAGCATATTAATCTGATACGGGCTAACGGGACTGTTTTATCCGGCCGCTCGGCGAGAGCGAAGAAAGTCAGTTTGGGTGACGCAATCTTCGTGCCCATAAAAGTGCACAAGGAACGGGACTGGCTGAAAGCGGTTACCGCTTCGGTGAGCATCATCACAAGCATTGCCGCGACGTATTTCATGATAGACAGACTGTGAATAGATATGGCAAGTGATAACGCGACAGACACGGCTGTAGCAGAGAAACCGACATCTGTGACGGCCAAGCGGGAAGAGCCTGAGAACAAAGGCGGCGACCAGGGCGCTGAGCGTCGAGAGGAAGTTGTCGTGCAGTTTGCCGAGAGCGTTGTCAGCCGGTTTCGACCGCAACTCATCCTCAAACGGGATGCCGAGCCGGCGGTAGATTTTATCTCAAGAGTGATCCCGTTAAGATGCCTGCCTGAAGACAAGCTGGGGAAAGCGCAGAGGTGAGGGGGGAAGTAACGCCGAAGGTTTTCTAATACGGGACAACGGCTTGAGCTTGATCGAATCGGCCGACCCGGCTTGCCGGTGGTTATTATCTAAGAAATATCGGCGGCAGGACGATAAAGCTGGGAGAGGAATGATTATTGGCGAGCGTTGCCGACAAGCGTCCGCCAGCAGTTCTCATTCTCGGTTGATTCAAAGGAGGCCAATTCACAATGTTAAGAGGTAACATACCCTGTCTGCGTGGGATAAACTTCCTGCTGGATATTATCCTGACGATCGCCTCATTTTTCCTGACAGCAGCCGCAACCCTGCTGATAAGGGAGCAACTGCTGTGGCCGTCACTGGCTGGCAGCATCGACTACCGGCAGGTGGCCCTGTTAGTGCTTATCTGGAGTTGCCTGATCTATTTCCGCGGCGAGCGATATGTCTATCGTCTAAAACGAGTAACCGATTTCGCCAGGGAAGCGGCGACACTGGTTCTCTATGGTACCGGATTCTTCTTGATCTCCTGCTACCTGCTGAAACTGCCCCCCCTGTCCCGGATGCACTTGGTTCTCTTTGTCATCTGCAATTTCACCGCGCTCTTTTTGTTGCGGCTGGTATTGCTCAAGACGCTCCACCGGCTGCGGACTCGCGGCCTCAATAACCAGCAGGTGCTTGTGGTCGGTACTCGCAAGCGAGCGAGGTGGCTGGTGGATGAGATTCAAAATAACCGGCATTGGGGGCTGCAAGTCAGAGGAATCCTGAGCCTGCGGCCGCAGCGCACCACCAGCCGTTACTGCGATATTCCGATCATGGGGTCAGTCGGAGACCTGCAGGACTTGCTCAAGAATGAACGGGTTGACTACGTGATGTTTTCGGTACCAGTCGGTCGGCTGAATGCTATCAAGCAGGCAGTGCTGATCTGCGAACAGGCCGGCGTCAAGATTTGCCTACAAACTGATCTCTTCCCACTGAAGTCATCACGTGTCTCAGGTATCGATTTCGCCGGCAAACCGGCTCTCGTCTATTCCCGCGAACCGGAACGTAAGGCGGCCCTAGTGGTAAAAGGAATCGTCGATTGGACAGCGGCGGCGATCGGATTGATCGCTCTCTCGCCGTTGATGCTGCTGATTGCCACAGCGATCAAGCAGACATCCCACGGGCCCGTCTTCTTCAAGCAGACCAGGTGCGGTTGCAACGGCAAGCGCTTTGAGTTGTACAAGTTTCGTACTATGGTGGCGGATGCCGAGAAACTGAAAAAATCCCTGCTTGGCCAAAACGAAATGGACGGCCCGGTATTCAAGATTACAGAGGACCCACGCATTACCCGTGTGGGCAAGGCGCTGCGCAAACTCTCACTGGATGAACTGCCGCAGTTGATCAACGTGGTCAAGGGCGAAATGTCACTGGTGGGGCCGCGTCCCCCGCTGCCATCAGAAGTAAGTCAGTATGATATCTGGCAGCGTCGCAAGTTGTCGGTCATGCCCGGCCTGACCTGCACCTGGCAGGTAGGCGACCGCAACAACTCCACCTTCGAAAGTTGGATGAAACAGGATTTGGAGTATATCGACAACTGGTCGCTCTGGCTCGATGCCAAGATACTGCTGAAAACGATCCCGACCGTAATCAGCGCCAACGGGAAGTAGGGCTATCCAAGCTCCAGCAGCTCTCGTGACTTGGCAACCATGCCACCGTGATCTGTCGGCAGATCAATCGCAAAAAGATCAAACGTAATCTCTATGATCTTTAGTAGTCCATGCGTAGCTGCGAAGAGAACTTCTCTCACTTCAGCATCATCATACAAAGGAGCTGGAGCGAACTTCTCAATGGAGCCGTCCTCATTATAAACCGCGTACCTATCCCATGTCTGACGAGATGGGTGCACAAAGTCGCAAGCACGCTCATAGATCAATGCATATTCATTTCTGAGACCGCACGCCTCGGCAACACGGTAGACAGACAGTTTTGTCCAG
>JAGLUH010000347.1 GCA_023134875.1 Candidatus Zixiibacteriota bacterium | reverse complement strand
GCAGGAATGGCAACTGATTAAGTAGCACTGGCCGGCGCCCAGCCGGTTGATTGGCAAACCTGTGATAAGCTACCTCAAAAGGCTCTGTAGCTCGGGTTCCGTTGTGAGCATAAACGAACAAGAACCTCGATAATCTCGTATTATTAGAAAATCTCCCAAAAAGCATAAACCTTGCCGAGACCACGTTTGATTTTGTAGAGAAATTGAACATTTTTCCCTAAGCAGATAATGGCCTACAACCGATAGGCTTGCAAAAGGTGAAAAAAAGCTTGACTTGCGCCGTTGAAGAAAATATCTTCCGGCAATTTTTTAGGGCGGAAAACGGTACCGTCGTTAAATATGAAGAAGCGCTATTCCATCTTGATCGTTCCCGAAGGAGGGCAAACTAAGCAGTTTTCGCTCTCCAAGGCTACCGCTGTTGCCGCAATCCTCTTCTCATTTCTCCTTGTCAGTTGCAGTGTAATCTTCTCGGTCGATTTCTTCGGCGAGCAGATCGACAGCTATCGCCTGAACGACTTGACGGAGGAAAATACCTTCCTGGCCGGTAAGATTGAGGTAATCAACCAATCAATCGACAGCTTGCGCAACCAGATCGTAGTACTCACTCATAAGGAGGAGACCATTCGCACCATTTTCGATCTGCCCCAGATCGATCCCCAGCAGCGACAACTTGGTTATGGTGGTCCGGAGATGCTTCCCGCCGACGAGCTTTATACCCCTACGCAGTTATCGGCCTACCAGGCTGAGGCGGAAATCGATCGTCTTCTGACCCATTCGGCAATTGAGAAAGAACAGTTTGCGAATGTTTACCAGGCGTTGGTGGAAAAAAAGCAAGACCTGGATCATACGCCCTCAATTACGCCGACTACCGGCTGGCATACTCGCGGTTATGGTATAAAAGCTGATCCCTTCACCGGCCAGAAACGGCTGCATGCCGGTATCGACATATCTAACAATGTGGGGACGCCAATAGTCAGTACTGCCAACGGAGTTGTCAAATGCATTGGCAATAAGGGCCAGTTGGGTAAGACCGTAGTAATCGACCATGGCAACGGCTATGAAACCGTATATGGTCATGTCAGTAAGTATAAAGTGAAACAGGGGCAGGTAGTAAAGCGTGGCGAGCTGATCGCCCTGATGGGCAATTCCGGTCGTTCAACCGGCCCCCATCTCCACTACGGTGTCCTGAAAAACGGACACTCGATAAACCCGAAGAAATATATTTACTCTTCCGATTATCTGCTCACCAACTGATCTGATCCGGACAACTTGCAGGTTCCCCTCAGCGATTCTAATGATTTTCTTTCGTGCCTGCCGATTTTCTCGCGCCAGGCGAGGATGACTGGCGCGCACGGGCCTGGAAAAAGGTTGTCATTCAACACAAGAAAGGGAGGAGACAAGTTGTCTCCTCCCGGTAGTTTTTAGTTTTCAGATTGGCAGTTCTAAGTCAGGTAGGCACGTAGTGAGCGTGACCGCGACGCGTGCCGCAGTCTCCTGATCGCTTTCTCTTTAATCTGTCTTACGCGCTCGCGGGTCAGGCTGAAACGGGCGCCAATCTCTTCCAGCGTTAGTGCCTTCTCATGATTGAGACCAAAATAGAGATTGATCACCTCCGCCTCCCGCGCTGTCAGCGTATCGAGCGCCTTTTCAATTTCCAGCCGGAGAGACTGCGAAAGAAGCGCCTCGTCAGGGGCTGGTTGGAATTCATCCTCCAGTACGTCGATTAGGGAGTTGTCCTCCGATACGCTGAAAGGCGCATCGAGTGACAGGTGGGAGTTGGAAATCTTGAGCGTGTCGGAAACCTCCGACTCGGTCAGTTCCAGTTCATGGGCGATTTCCTCCGGCGAAGGCTGGCGCCCGTACTCCTGTTCGAGCGAGGAGGAAATCTTGCCGATCTTGTGCAGGGTGCCGACGCGATTCAGCGGCAGCCGCACGATCCGCGACTGTTCCGCCAGCGCCTGCAAGATAGCCTGCCTGATCCACCACACCGCGTAGGAAATGAACTTGAAACCGCGAGTTTCGTCGAATCTCTTAGCCGCCTTGATCAAGCCGATGTTGCCCTCGTTGATTAAGTCCGCCAGAGAAAGCCCCTGATTCTGATACTGTTTGGCAACACTCACCACAAATCGCAGATTTGCCTTGGTTAGCGCTTCTAACGCCATGTGGTCGCCCTTATGGATACGTTTAGCCAGCCTTACTTCGGTATCTGCGTTGATAAGGGGGGTCTCGCCGATTTCCTTCAAATACAGATCAAGCGATCTGTCCTCGTCGCGATACTTCTTTGACTGTTTCGCCAAGTTAAGTCCGCCATGGTTGAAAGTTTAACATCCCAAATCCCCGCCGCCGCGCAACAGGGATAACACCTACAATAACACTTGCTCCTTTCCGCTATGGTTTAATGGCAAAGTGTCTGATACTTCCCCGCAAATCATAGCCGAGGAAAAGAATCGCCTTGGTGCGATCCTTCAATTCTTCTTTGATCTGATAAAAGTCCGCCACCGTGCTGACATCGCAATGATTGATCTGAATCAACACCATACCGGGAAGAACTCCCTTGATATCCGCTGGGCTGCCGCTTTTCACGTAGGTAACAATCAGCCCTTGTCGATACTCTACGCCATGCTTGTCGGCCAGGGCGGGAGTACAGACGTCTATCGCCAGGCCCAACCACAATTCGTCGGCGCCAGGCTGGTCCTCCTGGCCGCCCTGATGACCGTCGATGCTAACCAGGCCCTGATCGCGGTCGCCGACGGTAACCGCCAATGCTACCGGCCTCCCCCGTCGCTGCGCCACTACGTCGACGGTACTGCCTTCGCCGGTACCGGCAACCAGGTAGCGGAAATGATCCGAATCCTCGACTTCGACGCCATTATACTCGATAATGATGTCTCCTTCTTCGAGAGTGCCATCTTCAGCGGGCGAATTGGGCAGAACCTGCCGGATTAGCACACCGTACGGCTTGGCAAGCCCGTTGGCTTCCGCCATATCGGCGTCGACGTCGCCTAGTATCACGCCCAGCCAGCCACGCGTAACTTTGCCGCCGGTGAGAAGCGAATTGACAATGGTTTTCGCCAGATTAGCGGGAACGGCAAAACCAATGCCGGCCGACTGTCCGGCGGTCGAAGCGATCGCGGCATTGATGCCGACCACGTAGCCGTCAAGATCGACCAGCGGCCCACCCGAGTTGCCCGGGTTGATGGCAGCATCGGTCTGAATATAATCCTGGTATTCGGGGGAATCCCGACCGAAATCAAGACCGCGTCTCCCCTTGGCGGAAACCACCCCTACCGTAACGGTTCGATCCAGTCCCTGCGCCGGGAAGGGATTGCCAATAGCAACCACCCACTCGCCGACTTTGATCTTATCAGAATCACCCAGTTCGATATGCGGGTAGCCGTCGCCCTGGATTTTCAGGACGGCAAGATCAGTCGCTCGATCCTCACCCACCAGTTGAGCACTTACCTCGGAGCCGTCGGCCAGCGTGACCGTGATATTTTCACCACCCGTGACTACATGGCTGTTGGTAAGTATGTAACCATCCTCGCGGAAGAAAAAGCCGCTGCCCATCGATACTTCCCGGCGATTGTCCCAGCGAAAACCCCAGAACCGCAGCCAACGCCGGTGATAGGGGTCCAACTCCTCTTGTCGCTCCGACTTGATATTGACAACAGCGTCGCGGACAGCGTCAACCACAGCAACGAAGGGCGATTTACCTTCGGCGGTGATGGGATAAACAGACGATGGCTTAGCCTGGCTACGCGCCAATTGCGTCTGGGCATAGCTATAATTATCAAAGCTGACGTTACCGGAAATGACAAGACCAACGGCAACGCCCAGCAATGTAAATAGTAAAGGACTAACCCAGCATTTAGCCGAAGAAAGAAAACGATCTCCCTTCAACCTGACCTCCAAACCGGCAAACAATAATTATACACAAATTCCAAATCGATGTCAAGTAAATAATGCCGTAACAGCAGTTTTTTCTCCCTACAATCGGCACTGGCAACTACCACCGACGCCGAGTACACTCCTTGAGCCAGCAAATCAGCAGCCAGCTAATAGGTATACGATACAATCTGCTCTGCGTTTCAAACTTAGAGGAACATTTTACCTGTCATCCGCGTTAGCGATTGCGAATAGGTCTCCGGTAAGGAGGTGGGGGAAAGCGTTGGCGGTCGAACATACCTGCTACTCCTTCGGCGCGGAACAACTTGATCCATCGAGAAACTATGCCCCGTAACACCTCAAAAGAAACCAGCCAGCTTCGTAATCGAATAGTCGTAGGTCTTAATACAGGCCAGTAAGCGCAATATAAATGCGCTGCCGGTTATATCCCTTACTTCATCGCCACCAGGCCTCGTAAATCCCGGCAAAGGGGTTGAAGTTAACGTGTGAATTTGCTAACTTCGTGAAGAGATTCACAGAATCTCAGGATTGAGGTATGTAATAAGTAGTATTCATAGAAAGTGAGTTGGCAATGAAAGAGCTCCTGAGTGGCAACGAAGCCGTAGCTCGCGGTGTCTACGAGGCCGGCGTCAAGCTGGCGGCGGCCTATCCCGGTACGCCGTCGACGGAAATCCTCGAAACCCTGGCGGCGCGCTATCGCTCGGTCTACTCGCAGTGGTCACCCAATGAAAAGGTAGCCTTTGAGGTTGGTATCGGCGCCTCGCTCGGCGGGGCACGGACGCTGGTGGCGATGAAACATGTCGGTGTCAACGTCGCCGCCGACCCGCTGATGACGTTCGCCTATACCGGTGTCAACGGCGGTTTCGTGCTGGTTTCCGCCGATGATCCGGAAATGCACTCGTCGCAGAATGAGCAGGATAATCGCTACTTAGCCCGCTTTGCCCAGATTCCTTTTCTCGAACCGGCCGACAGCCAGGAAGCGAAGGAGATGGTAAAACTAGCATATGATATCTCGGAGGAATTCGATACGCCGGTGATGCTGCGGCTGACCACCCGCATCTCGCATACCAAGGGAATCGTGGAACTCAACGATCCGATTACACCAGAGGAGAAGAAGTTTAAGAAGGATCCGGCCAAGTATGTGATGGTGCCCGCCAACGCCAAGGTCAGGCACAAGATCGTCGTGGAGCGACTGGAAAAGCTGCGTGACCACAGCGAGAATACACCGCTTAACTATGCCGAATTGAATGGCTCCAAGGTGGGTATCATTACCGGCGGTGTGGCGTATCAGTATGCCAGGGAAGTCGCTCCCGATTTCGATTATTTCAAGATCGGGTTCGGCAATCCGCTGCCGCTTCAGAAAATCACTGATTTCGTCAATGCTCACGAAACGGTTCTGGTGGTTGAGGAGCTGGAACCTTATTACGAGGAACAACTCAAAGCGGTTGGGCTTAAGGTCGAAGGCAAGAAGTTCTTCGGCAAACTGGGTGAGCTTTCACCCTATCGTGTTGCCCTGGGGATGAAAGAAGCGGGTGTTGTCGCCGAAATCAGTCATCCGGAAATTGATGCCGAGAGCCTGTTTCCCCGCCCGCCGGTACTCTGTCCCGGCTGCCCGCATCGGGGTGTTTTTATGGCGCTACGCAAGCTGAAGGTCGCAGTCACGGGTGATATCGGCTGCTACACACTGGGCACGCTGAAACCGCTCAATGCGCTTGATACCTGTATCTGCATGGGGGCTTCGATCGGCAGCGCGATCGGTATGGAGAAGGTACAGGGTGCGGAGAAGGGTGTGGTGGCGGTGATTGGCGATTCCACCTTCTTCCATTCGGGGATAACCGGCCTTCTCGATGCCGTCTACAATCAGAGTAATGTCACCGTGATGATTCTCGACAACCGCGCCACGGCGATGACCGGCGGTCAGGAACATCCCGGCACCGGTCGTACCCTGATGGGTGAGAAAGTCTCCCATGTCGATATTCCCACGCTGGTCAAGGCGATGGGGGTTAAAAACGTCCGCGAGGTCGATGCCTACAACTACAAGGAAACACTGGCGGTGATCGAGGAGGAAATCGCCAGGGAGGGGCCTTCGGTGATTCTCACCAGCCGTCCCTGTGTGTTGATGCCGAAGCGGATCATGGACGAGCCCTATGTCGTCGACCTGGAATTGTGTAACGGCTGCTCCGCCTGTTTCCGGATTTCCTGTCCGGCAATCGCCGCCGCCACGGAGACCAATAAGTACGGTCACCCCAAGGCGGTAATCGATCCCACCCTCTGTACCGGTTGCACCCTCTGCGCCCAGATTTGCCCCGAGGAGTGCATCATTCTTAAAAGCCAGTTTGTCAAGGCATAGGAGGTGACAACAATGTCTGAGAACAAGTTCGATATTCTGATAGTTGGTGTCGGTGGCCAGGGAGTGTTGCTGGCGTCCGAGATCATTTCTGCGGTGGCTTTACGTGCCGGTTTTGATGTCAAGAAATCGGAGGTACATGGTATGTCGCAGCGCGGCGGCGTGGTGACCTCCCATGTCAAGATCGCCGACAAGGTTTATTCACCGACGATTGCGCAGGGACAGGCCGATATTATCATGGCCTTCGAGCAAGCGGAAGGTCTGCGGGCAATCAACTGGATGAAAAAAGATGGCATCGCTATTATCTCCCGCACGACCCTGATACCGGCGATTGTAACCTCGTCGAAGGAGCTTCACTATCCCGAGGATCCGATCGCCGCTGCCAAGGCAAAGGCGGCGAAAGTCATATCGGTGGATGCCGACGATATTGCCCGCGAGTTGGGTAATCCGCGGGTGGTCAATACGATCCTGCTGGGGGTGGCTTCCAACTACCTTCCCTTCTCTGTGGCGGACTGGACTGAGGCAATGAAATCGAAGATCAAAGAGCGGTTCGTCGAGATCAATTTGACCGCCTTTGAGCGCGGTCGTTCGATCAAACTGGATACCGTGAAGGCGTAAGGCGAAAATGATGTCGTACTACATGCTGATAATTAACCCCGGATCGACCTCGACCAAGGCGGCCCTCTTTGACGGTGACAAGAGAATCTCCGAGGAGGTGGTTCGTCATGATCCCACCGAGTTGGGACGATTTGATAATGTCGCCGACCAGTTCGATTACCGGATGGAAGCCATCAATCGCTGGATTGAGTCATTACTGGTCAAGGCTGACCAGATTAAAGCGGTGGTTGGCCGCGGTGCGCCGGTCAAACCGCTCGAGGGCGGTTCCTACGCCATCAACGCACAGATGCTGGAAGACTTAAAGAGTGCGAAATACGCCAACCATGCCTCCAACCTGGGCGCAATCATCGCGCGACACCTGGGTGAAAAGTATGGCGTACCGTCGTTGATTTCCGATCCGGTGACCACAGACAACTTCACCGAAATCGCCCGCATCTCCGGCGTGCCGGAAATTGTCCGCAAGTGCCGTGCGCATACGCTCAATATCAAGGAGGTTTGTCGGCGCGAGGCGGCCAGGCTGGGACGGAAACTGGAAGAAGTCAATTTTGTCGCCGTGCACATGGGTGGCGGCGTTTCGGTAGCGGCGCTCAAGGGCGGCAAGGTTGTCGATGTCAACGATGCGCTTCTGGGAATGGGGCCTTTCTCGCCCGATCGCGCCGGAGCGCTGCCGATTGGCGGGTTGGTCAGGCTCTGCTATTCCGGCAAGTATACTGAGAAAGAACTGATCACCAAGCTCTCCAAGCAGTCGGGGCTGGTCGCTTACCTAGGCGAATCCGACCTGCGCCGGGTGGAGAAGATGATCGAGACGGGCGATGAAAAAGCCAGGCTGTATTTCGACGCGATGGCCTATCAGATCGCCAAGGAGATCGGAGTCGCCGCAGTAGTGTTGCGGGGTGATTATGCCGCTATCGTCCTCACCGGCGGCATGGCGCACTCGCAGATGCTGGTCAGCGAGATCAGGAAGTATATCAACTATCTCGGTAATGTAATCATCTCCGCCGGCGAATTCGAAATGGAAGCCTTAGCCGCCGCCGGCCTGCGCTACCTCACCGGCGAAGAAAAGCTGAGGAAGTATTGAGAATATTCCCAGGTGGCTACAAGTGAAAACGGCTCCATAATCATAGCTGCGGGGAATAACTCTTAAATGCCCTCTGTACTAATACGAAATCCTTACAAGCTATCGATAAACCCCAAAAAGACGGGTTTCAATTTGTCACCTCGTCAATCTTTGCAATTATCAGACTTGCCCGTTTTTCAAGGAACTGACTGTAATTATCGCTCTTATAAACACTCTTGTCGATAGGTAAGAGATTGCTACTCAGAACATCTGTGAATTTGTCTTTCGGGACGATGTTGAAGAAGTAATCTGACGGCGATTTCCCTGAAATCCTTTTATTCGAATCGGATGACAGGAAGCAGAAATTCAAAACACAAAATATCTGGTCTGGCGATAATGCACGTTCCTTTAAGAAAGCCCGTGGGAAAACATGGTGATATTCTTTGCGGTTATAATGGGATAAAGCACTCCCGATATCTATCTTCTGGTTTTTGACTAAATCAACTGGACTCGTTTGAGCCATGAGAAGTAAAAAAGCCCTTGTAAGGGGATTTGCTTTTGAGAACTTCGATGAGTTTAGCATTGGAACAGTAACATCATACTTATAATCATCAAACGCTGAATGGTCACCATCTCTTAGGGAACGAACCGCTTTAATATCCGCATCCATTTTCGCACTAGTCTGGCCAGTGGAATATCGTTTTGAAAATGAAGTTTTCCAGAACCACTTGCGAAGAGAACTTAATTGGGAGTCATCAGGAGAATCAATAACATCGAAGAACGTAGAAAGTCCGACGAGTTGCTGGTGGAACGGCAAGAAATCGAGATGCCTACAATTCAAGTCTGTCGCCAAGAAATCCGTAGCCTTACGAAGGGCTTCTGTAACTCGATTCCAGCCCTCTCGAACGTTTTCGCCAGAGAGATTCAGAATATCTTTTGTTTTCGTAGTATTTTGAATGACCCCTGATACAATCTGAAGTAGCGTTTTGTATTTCAGCCCGCCAAAACCTTTTTCCTCTAGTTCTTCCATTAATTCATTAGACGCCTCTACAAGATGGAAATCTTCAGTCCACGTCCAAGCTGTCATCAAGTCTAACACGCTTAGGCGGGTTCCCGTATTGTTGATTCGCTCGAATATTATCCCAACATCCGATTTTTCACTTCTTGAAACTGTGACAACGGGAATCTCATAGTTGAGGAACTGTGACATGAGCGTTTTAGCTAACTGGTGATGCTGAGGATCTAACGTTGCAAGCTCATTAATTAACCTAGTAGGATCAATTAAATTACGCAAACAAATGGTAGAGTTGGAACGAATATCAGCCTCTGCTTTAGGCAGAAAACGTCTGCTATCAAAATCCCAATATATCTCAAAAATATCAGTATCCGGATTATACCTACTGCTATCATGTTCTTGCGTGACGCAATGACTGAAAACCCCATATATACTTGCTAATCTCTGTTGACCATCTAGAACGTAATTGACAGGATAGACTTCTTCTCTTTCTGGAATGGTGTATCCGGCAACATTACGTGTTGATTTCAGTCTTTCCGAAGTATTCCACAACAGGACACTACCCATTGGATATTCATTTACAATGCTCTCAAGTAATTCAATTACTTGATCTTGCTTCCAGACAAAGCCTCTCTGAAAAGCAGGAATCTTGATATCGCCTTCTTCAATTCGTTTGATTAGTTTATCAATTTTCTGGGCCGTTGGCGTCAATACGTCAGTCGTCATCGGATATTTTCCTCCAGTATTTACCAAGCAGCAATTAGTATACAAGGTTCTGCCAGCAAATTCAATAGTCATTTTGATTCCCACGCTTCCCCAGCGGCTCGGGTTGCGCTGTGGCTCGAGTTCCGAAGTCAGCGTAAGCGCACGAACCTCTGTGGTTCCGGCTTTACGCTGAATTCAAGCAACAGTGATGAAGAACTTTGGGCTGGATGTAGGCGACGGGCTGACGAGAGGTCTGCCGCCCATAAAATAAGATTGTCTACGGCGTGTCCGGGTCGGGATCAAGGGCGCAAGGCACCGGCCCATAGCCAGCCCAGTAGGCAATAAATGCAACTATGTCGGTGATATTAATATATCGGCTGCAGTCAAGATCAGCGATCCAGACAGGACAGGGCAGCGGAGCATCACTAAAGATAATGTTAATCAGTGCCGTAGCGTCAGCCAGATTGATCTTGCCGTCACCGTTCAAATCCACCGGTAAGTAAGGGTACTCAAAAATGCCGATGTCAGTGCGCTTGCCACCAATCGGGAAAAAGGGTGACAGACCCCTGCCGGCATCAATCAGGTCAGAATAGCACTCAAGTGAGAAATCACCACCCGCTGGATCAGCAAGCCGGGGAGCGCGGAAGATATTGTAATAGCAGTCGGTGGCGTGTCGATTAAAATTGATTCCCCAACTTGTATCTCCCAACTCGGCGGTACCGCAACCGACGAAATCTCCACCATTATTTGCATAGAAATCACAATACTCGATTATAAATTCACCGCTGTCACAGAAGATACCGCCCCCCTCTTGGGCTGATCCGCCAGCAACCACGTTGTGATCAAAGAGGGCGTTGCTGCCAGATGAGAAGCAGGCGCCACCGGCAGCAGTGGCGACGTTCTCATAGAAGACATTATGGCAAATGGTGGCCTGCGAATTCTCCAGCCAGATACCGCCGCCGTGGCAGGCATTATTGGCGTATACGGCATTGTGGGCGAAAACTGAACTGGCCCCATGGATGGCGACAGCGCCGCCCCGCAAGGCGTTGTTGTTACGAATAATATTGCAAATAATCGTAGGCGCACAGCCCGCTCCCACAAAGATACCGCCACCGTCAAAGGAACCAGGCACTTCGGTACCGAGTCCGTTCATCAGGGTGAAACCACACAGAACCGACATCGGCCCCTCGTTGGAGACGAATATCACCACCGAACTGGTATCGGCCTTTTGTGGATAAGCGCCGTCGATAATAGTTGCCGCAATCAAACTTGGGTCCTGCTCGAGAAGATACTTGGAGGCTACTACTATCGGCTTGCCATTAAAATTGATATTCTCAAAATAGGTACCGGGCAGCACCAGCACCGTGTCGCCTTCAGCAGCCACCTCAATGGCCTCCTGAATCTTCGGGTACGGCTCCGGAACCACATGAACGGTAGCAAGAAGAGTGGGCATAAAAAACACCACTACCGATACTGCTGTCAACACAGTCCTACACATCGTCAAATCCTGATCGGCCAGTAGCAACAGCAATATAATCTGGATATCGCTTCTGTCAAGGAATGGTTCCCTCTGGCAACGGTTTCTTCTCACACGCCCCAAAAGTTTAATTAGGCCGGCAAGACTCGCCAGGAGGGGGTCACGCCCGATAAGTCGGCATGGTGCAGGAGATTATGGGCAGTAGCGAAGTCGCCTACTATTTCCGGCGGACTTTACTAAAGAAGCTTTCTGCCAACTCTACGGCAGTAGCCTTGTCATCAAAACCATATAAAAAGCAGAGAATACCTTCACATACAGTACAGTAAAAGTTGCCGTGTCTCTCGTGATAGCCAACGAAGGTCTGGTAGCCCCGATCAATCAGGATCTCTTTGATTGTACCCTCATTGCCGATATACTCGCTCACAACCGTAGTCATCTGATTGTCAGCACCGAGCCGGAAACAAAGGGTAACAGTGTCGGCACCAATCTGATAATCGGCACAGAAAATATTACTCAACTCGACTTTGCCCCAGAAACTGGCCAGTGTCAGCTTTTCGCTATGCCCGATCAGGTTGTCGCCGGCAAACAGCGCTAACTCCTCCGGGAAGGGTTCATTGCCCTCGATCTTGCCGGAAATCGCCTGCGCTACAGTCAAAACATCCTGGCGGGCGAGATCGGTATCGGCGACCAGCCTGACCAGGTAGTTGCTCTTTTTGAAAGTAAGGGTATCGTTGTGGACAAAGCCCTCAGTCTCAACATCGATAAACTCATAACCGGAGGAACGAAGATGAGCGTAGAGCGCGAAACATTGCCTTGGATCGCTGAACTCGAAGATGTCGATGATCAGCCTGGCACCGTCGGCTTCCCTCTCATATTCAGTGTGATGCAACCGTTGAAAACCATTGTAAAGGTAGGTATCCGCGTTGGGGCCAATATAGTCCCAGATGGTTGCCTCATCGTAGATTTCAGCACCATCAGCTTGCGCAAATCCCGCCAATTCCCCCTTGTCCGGCAATAACTTGCTCAAGTCAATCTGTGATTTCTCGTCGGTTTCCGCACTACAAGTAATCAGTAGTGCCAACGCCAGAAGCGGTAGTATTCGCGTGAGGGAACCCAGCCGGTTGGTCACCAGCCGCAACAGCTTGCCTGTCAATCTGAACGATGTGCTCTTCGCCACCAAAAACTTCTCTCCAGCCATACCTACTCTTGCCTTTTTCGATTTTTCTATTCCAAGCCGGTCGCCACGAGGCGATCAGACACCAAACCACAGAAATATAGCCAGCACGGAGAGAAACCACAAGACAATATTGATTAACGTGGGAGCGTCGGAGACAAGTAGCTTGCTGGGGAAGCCGCCTTGCTCCTCCTGATGAATGAGGTACAGGTAACGGAAAATTCCATAAATCACGAAGGGGATAGTCAGTTCCAACCGCTCGACACCCAGCTTGGTTTTTACCTCGGGAGACACCGTGTAGAAGGCATACGCAACCACCGTCGACGCCGTCACCACACCGATCAGTTGATCCAGCAGATAAGTGCTGTATTTACCCAGGGTAATCCGGTGATCAGCGGCGTTACCCTTGAGCGTGACCACTTCGTGCCGCCTCTTGCCGAAACCGATGAAGAGCGCCAGCAGGAAGGTACAGACGATCAACCAGGGGGAAAAGGGCACACCGATCGCAGCGGCACCGGCAACCGCCCGTATGACAAATGATATCGCGATCGCCATGACATCAATAATAACAACCCGTTTCAACATCCAGGAATAAAGGAAATTGAAAACAAGGAAGGCGACGACGAAGTAAACAAAATCGACTGGCATCATCATCGAGAGCAGGATACCGATCAGGCCGCCGACAACCGCCAGCGTTGCCGCCGCACCGACCGACAGTCGCCCCGAGGCTATCGGCCGCTTACGTTTTTCCGGATGGGAGCGATCCGATTCGCGGTCCGAGATGTCATTGACGATGTATATCACCGATGAGAGCAGGCAGAAGATCAAGAAAGCATAGAGGGTGGTAAGAGTGTGATCGATGTTGGTAAATTCCCGAGAGAAAATAAGGGCACCGAAAAGGACGATATTCTTGATCCACTGGCTGGGGCGCACTAGTGTAATGACCGACTTAAGTTCCATCTTTATCAGCCGAGAAGGGCAGGGCCTCCTCTATCTCCCCATAGCAATTTTGCATAAACGCCTCGGCCGCCGTCTGGCAGTCGGCAATGCTCCGGTTCTGCTGCGAAACCGTCAACCGGACAAGAGCCGCATCAGTGGGTGAGAGTAAAAGCGAGTTCTTAACCAGATCGAACTTCAACGCATATTCCGAGGCCAGCTCCCCTGACCTGGTCTCAAACCAGTAGAACATCTGGTCGACATAAGAGCGTTTCGCAATAGTCATGCGATTGCAGGTAATGATCTTATTGCCCAGATTAAAGGGTACCCTCTCCAGGTTTGCTACTACCCAACCGCCGCCGGGTAGGCAGTGCCGGGGTGAATGGATCTGCGAGCCATATTTCTGATCCCGGAAATAAGCGACAAAGAGAGTAATATAACTACCATCCGGATGTTCATAGGAGCGTAACAGGGTTTCGGTGGCTTGCAGCGATGATGTGGTCGCCTCACCGATGATAATCTCCCTTCCCTGCCATTCACCGACTTGCAACGGCACAATCTCAAACTGCGCACCCCCGCTTGGTTCTACCACCATAGTCCGCAGGATCAGCGCCAGCGCCCCAAAAGGAACCAGCAGAACTAACAGAATGATAAACCGCTTCATCGCCGACCGCCCACCCGCAGAATTGAACTCAAGATCAGAAGACAAACTAAGCTGAACATAAAGACGATAGTGCCGGACAACTCATGTATGATATCCTCGGCAATCTTGCGTGAGATGCCGTAGGCGCCGATGGCAGTAACAGTAACCCGAAAGGTGTTGGCGGCAATCGCCACCGGCAGCGCGGCGAGGAAAAGAACTGCCGCCCTGATCTTCGTC
>JAGLUH010000346.1 GCA_023134875.1 Candidatus Zixiibacteriota bacterium | reverse complement strand
CAACCAGACCCAGCCGCCTAAGGCCTTCTCATTGGCAGCATCGTCGCCACGATAGGCGAGACCGCCGTACTTGCAGTCATTATAGTCGGGTGATCCGGTCCACTGACCCTGCTGGTAGACCAACTGCCGGGTTTCATCTACGTATCCCTTGTTGTCGCTGCCACTGGAATCATCGGGGATATCCCAGTCAGCGGCAAAGGCGATGGCCACGTCGGTGACAGGCGCAACCCAGTGCGGGCCGGCGTAGAGATCGAAGTGAGCAATGTAGAAGCCGCTGCTGTCCACGTGTTTGGGAGCATAGTACTTCGAAGTGAAGGCGATAGTAGAGTCTTCGATACAACCGACACCTTGCGCATAACGATAGGACGGATAAGTGGTCGAATCATAGTCAGTGACGGTGAGAGCGCGGAGTTCTTTCTTGGGATTGGTCGAAGTAGCCTCACTGCCACCGTAGAAGATCAGGAAGTTCATGTTGGTCCGCGAGTTACCGATAACCAGCGAGCCGTCATACAGGAAGTCAGCGCCATCACTAAACCAGGAGAACATGTGACCAACCTCCTGGTGAGCAACCAGGGAGGCCTGGGAGACATTAAGCTCGTTGTGAGCAGTACGAATCGAAACAAGCTCCGGAACAAAGAAGTCCTCGAAGCAGTAGAGATCGACCGGAATCAACAGAGTCTTGGTGCTGTAATTGAACCTGATGTTGCACTGGAAAAGATCCTCGCCAGGCGACGGACCGGTGCAATGAAGCCCGAAGTCTGCGGAGTTGACGCAGCCAGCGGGGATACTACCGGCACCACCGGGGGTCACACTCGCCCAGTTGAGACCACTGATGTAGTCGATATCGATGGTGTAGTCAGCGGGGATATTACCGCCGTTGGAAACGGTATAGTTGGTATCGACCATTTGTCCAGGCTTGACATTAAAGGGATCGCGGAACTCATTCGGCATAGCGCTAAGCTCCACATAGCTGTCCATGAGAAAGCATTCCACACTGTGGAACATCATCGGGCACTGTTGCGGTGTAGCCTCGCCCTGAGTACCGCCGCCAGCCCAGCCGCCGGCATCGGTGTCACCAACGTAGAAGATGCGCAGCGAGTCGGTGGTGTACATGAGCGAGGAAGACCAATGCTCGGATTCACAGGCACCGGCCGCGCAGCCGTCGCTGTTAGTGTTGGTCAGATTGACCGGTGGGCCCCAGGTCAGACCGGCGGTCGACGAAGCGGAAGCGTAGATCTCACCGTTACAGAAACCGGCCGCCGAAGCGTCACCTTCGCCAGGAAAGAAAGTGTAGGTGGCATAAAGACGATAGTCGCTGGTGGAAACGTCAAGACACTCACTGATGTTTATTTTGCAGAGGACCGTGTTCCAAACACCGGGATCGCAATGAGCCACTTCCCAGATATTAGTAGCAACCAGACTGATACAGTCGTTGCAGTCATCCCAGTGGCGCAGACGAGCATCGTATTTACTCCACAACCCGGCTGCCTCATCATACCAATGGGTGTTCCAGATAATATGCAGACAGCCAGCATGATCGTACATTGCCGCCACTTCAGTGTAGGCACGCTCCAGGTCGGTATCCTGGTAGTTGGTAATATTGTGTTGCGGACCCCAGGTGAGACCCTTGTCGGTAGACTCATAATAAACGACATCGTTGACTACCTGGTAGGTTTCGCCCTGTGCGTCGAATATCGAGGCGTTATAAACGATCGCCACCTTATCGGAATTGGGATCCTGACGGACCACCGACGTAATACATTCAACGGAGTCGACAAACATACCATCGGCGCCGAAATTGGGAGGAATACCCGCGCCACGGTAATAGATCAGCGATGTCTGGTTCTCGGGTACGTCGGCCTCATTACTGACCATATGAGTCAAGGGTTCGTCACTACATGGTTCGGAATCAACGTGAAGCACCGGCCAGATGTATCCGTCCAGGTCGGAACCAGCACTGCTGTGGTGACCGGCGACGGCATGTGGCGCTTCGCTGGAAGCAGGGGGACAGCCCGCGCCATGCCCCAGTTCGACACCGCACCAGGAGACAATGTTAGCAGTAGTCGCCTGATTTTCGTGCCAGGCAACAAAAGCGTAGCCGTGCCACTGGTCGCAGGTGGTATAACCGGCACGCTTGGCACCCGAATATCTACAACCGCCAGCAGGGTAAGCCAAGACCCCATTCAGAAGAGAGTTGTAATAGACATCCCGGGCGCCGAGCTCGGAAGGCTGATGCATCCAGGAGAAAATGATACGACCATCCACATCCATGGCGATCTGACGACCCATGGTACCGTTGTGCTGGTAATCATACCAGGTGATACCGATCTGGAGGCCGAGAAAAGCACGGCTATCGCCATAGGTTGCGGTCTCTTCCCAGCCCATCGACTCGCCGGAGAAGATAGCGTCACCTTCGTCAGCGCCGCCAACGATCTGGGCGCGTTCCTGGATCGAACGGTAGTAACTGCCGGAAGTCGACCCGTTGGCTGCTACTCCCGCCTTGGAAGCCAGGGCGGACGACGCCACCATGAAGACAGCTACCAGACAGATGAGGAGAAAAACCAAGGATTTCTTTACCATGTTTTACTCCTTTCAGAGTGATTAAACGTTGCGATTTTGCTTAAACCATCTTCAGCAAATACTTATATTACTGTGCTATCACCTCCCCACAGTAAGCTTCCGACATGGATTTTACGTAAGTAAGCTTTGTGACTCCCCTCGGAAAGGGTGCGCTTAGCAATCGCCGCCAGTAGCTCCGATTCGAACTTCAACACCAATTAAGTCCCATACGAAACTTCAACTAAGAACCACCCCGGGATATTCGATCGTAGTAAGTATGATAATGAAACATCAACAGGCTCACTACACCAAACTCCAGGAACAGCTTCAGATTTCCCAACCAGTGAAGACCAACTGACTCGTAAGTTGTTTCGGTATATTATTTAATACACCGACTGATCCGAAGAAAAAGGGTACTTTTTCTTACCACAACCAATCTAATGATAGAGTAATCATCGGAGTTTGTCAAGCCTTTTTTGTGATCTCATCTTATGAAAAATCCCGAAAAAAGATGCCGCCGGCGACCAATCACCGGCGGCACGAAGCTGTTTAGATGGAAAGTACCATAGGTTTCCCTAAGGACCGGGTGGGGGGCCGCCCGCGAAGATATAAGCGATCAGATAGGAAGCGTCGGCGATATTGACAGATCCGGACGAATCAGCGTCAGCCGCCAGGAGGGGAACAGGCGCCGGGCCGCCGGCAAAAATATAGGCCAATAGGAAAGTAATATCAGCAATGTTGATAAACTGATCGCCGTTGACATCTCCACGAATGAACTCAGAGACGGTGATTACTACAACCGCAGTGTCCGCCAGGGCACTCTCGGTGGCGATGAAACTGATTGTGTAGACTGAATCTACCTGGGAACTGTCCGGATTGAAAGTGAAGCTGCCGTTGCCATTCAACGAATCGACAAACACCGCATTCCCGGGGACATAGGGAGTTCCCGTGATGGAGAGAGTTGGCGGACCGCCATCAGGATCGTAAGACTGAATCCAGAGTTCGAGCACCTCACCCAGGAGAGCGAGTATAGTCGCCGGCAGGTCAGCAATTATCGGCGCCTGCGGACCCGCGTCCAGCACTGTAATGGTAACCCATTCGCTGTCAGCCTCAAAAGGCGAGGAATTCTCCCGCACATAGAACAGAACGCTGTAATGACCGCTGTCCGTATAAGTCGGCATCCAGAGAAATCGACTGACTGCGGTATTCGGCGTCACTACCGTAAATGCCGCTCCCGCCGGCAAACCTTCAGCGTAGAGGGTGACCGAGCCGCCGTCCGGATCATACCCGCTGATTAGAACATCGAGAGTATTGCCTTCAGTGACAGAGAGGGAACCGATCGGGTTTAACTGAGGCGGCATCGGGATGTTCGCGACATGGAATGTAAATAGGCAGGCTCGATATATAGTGGTATCCACCGCATCAAGAGCGAGCAGCATGATATCATAGGTGCCCGCCTGCGTATAGTCGGGCGTGAAGATGAACTCGGCTGTGTCATTATGAAGATCGGTGACTATCATATTGTCGGGCAGGGGCAGCCAGGTAGTATCTTCAACCAGAATCGTATCGATCACGTAAGGTGGGGTGAAGGTTAGTGTATCATAAGTCGTATCTACGGAGATATCGAATTGACACGCTGTCATAATGGGAGGCGTCAAGTCCTCATCTCCCGAATAGAACCTAAACT
>JAGLUH010000345.1 GCA_023134875.1 Candidatus Zixiibacteriota bacterium | reverse complement strand
CAAAGCCTCGCGCGCATATTTCTTTCTCGTGGTCGGCTATTTTCTGCACATTCTCATGGATACTGCTACATATGGATTTGGCGTCTATGCGCTGTGGCCGTTTACGGACTGGAATGCTTCGTTCATCAGCGTCTTCCAACGCCCGGATGCGACGAGTGCCTTTTTGGGTAGCCCGCTCTATATCTTTGAGAAATCCACCGTCGAGAATATCGACGGATTTATCGTGTATCAGTCGGAGGTTGCTATTAACCTGCTTCTGGCTGCACTGTTTGGTGTGAAGATGATTTCAAGGCGTTTGCTTTGTCGGAAGAACTAGATGTTAAATTGTCATCGCGAGGAGCCCAGAGGGCGACGCGGCGATCTCGCATTTAGAACGAGCTTGCTTTGTCGCTTCGCTCCTCGCAATGACATATTTGGAAATTAAATGCCCTCACGGTTTGAAAACATAGCACGGCGCTATATGCGCTTTGCCAATACACATCAACTGCTGTGCAGTCTGATCTGCATTGCGTTGTTTGTCGTTGCGGTGCATGCCGCGATGGGCCTCAAGCTCAAGAGCTCTCTCAAGGAGCTTCTGCCTGAAAACTCTCCCAGCGTTGTCCAGCTCGACCGTATGCTCGATCGCGTGGGCGGCACGTCGGTGCTCACCATTGCCATCGAGGGTCCCGATCCCAAAGCCAATATGAAGTTTGTCGACGACCTCGAGCAGGAGCTCTTAAAGCTCCCGAAGGAAGAGGTGCGCTACGTCATCGCCAAGGTAGACAAGATCCGCAAGTTCTACGATGACAACATGCTTCATTATATCGATCCGCCGGATCTGAACAAGCTCTACGCCCGTGTGAAACGGGTCGTCGATTACGAAAAGATCAAACAGACGCCGTTCTTTATCGATCTGGAAGAAAAGGATCCGCCTATCCGTATCAATGTCGGCGATATCAAGCGGCGCAACAAGAAGAACGTGAAAATGCCGCTCGCCGTTTACAAGGATTATTACGGCGGTGAGGAGGGGCGGTTTCTGATCGTGATGGTGCGCCCTCAGGGTTCTTCGATCGCTATCGATAAGGCGCGTTCTCTCATTGTAAGGGTTCAGGGTGTGGTGAACGGGCTGGTTCCGTCGTCCTACGCGCCCGAGATGAAAGTTGGCTACTGCGGCAACGTGGTGAGTACGGTTGAGGAATACGACACGCTTAAACGTGATATGTTTTCTACGGTGGCACTGTGTCTGAGTCTGGTGTGCGGCATCATCGTCTTGTATTTTCTGCAGCTGCGCATCGTGGTGTTTCTGGGTGTAACGCTTATGATCGGCATTACGCTTACGTTTGCCGTGACCCGGTACACGATTGGTTATCTCAATGCGCAGACGGCGTTTCTGGCATCCATCATTATTGGTACGGGCATTAATTACGGCATCATTCTCATCGGGCGCTATCTCGAGGAACGCAAGCAGGGCGCGGAGCCCGGCCATGCGATGGAACATGCGCTGGGCAGCGCCGCTTTGCCGACGTTTCTGGCTGCGGCGACGACGGCAGTGTCGTTTTCGGTTCTCATGATTGCGCGTGTGCGCGGTCTGTCGCAGTTTGGTTTTATCGGATCAGTCGGTGTCATGCTGTGTTGGATGAGCACGATGCTGTTTCTTCCGCTCATGGTGGTTATATCCGAGCGTGTTCTTACGATGGTCAAACGGCTGTCCGTTCCCAAGCGTGAGAGTGCGCTTCTGCCGACGATGGATCGGTTCCTGAGGCATTTTCCGGTCGTCATCGTTATCGCATCGTTTTTGGTTGCTGTTCTTGCAGGGGCACTGGTCTATCGTTTTATTCCGCATTCTATTGAATATGACTTCTCTAAGCTGCGAAACCGGTCGACCGCGGTGGACGGGACCGAGGCGCTCGAGCGCCGCGTTTCCAAACTGTGGATTGGTTCGATGACCCCGGCGGTGGTGCTGCTCGATAAACCCGATGAAGGTCCCGAGGTGTGTAATGCCGTTATGGCGCAGAATGAAGCGCGGCTGCCCGATGATCGCATGGTCGACAGCTGTGTGATCGTTCAGGACC
>JAGLUH010000344.1 GCA_023134875.1 Candidatus Zixiibacteriota bacterium | reverse complement strand
TTCTTGCGCGCCAGGTACTGACCGGTGAGTGATTTACGACTCCGCAGAATTTTCTTCGGTGTGCCAGCCACCACCACCTCACCACCATGAATACCCGCTCCCGGTCCCAAGTCGATAACATAGTCGGCGGACATGATCGTCTCCCGATCATGCTCAACCACCAGCACGGTGTTACCCAGATCGCGCAACTCGGTCAGCGTGTTGAGCAGACGCTTATTATCACGCTGATGCAGACCAATCGAGGGCTCATCGAGGATATAGAGCACGCCCACCAGGCGCGACCCGATCTGCGTCGCCAGCCGGATTCGCTGCGCTTCGCCACCTGACAACGTAGCGGCGATGCGATCCAGGGTCAGGTAATCGAGTCCGACATTGAGCAGGAAACCGAGCCGTTCCCTAATCTCTTTGAGCACCTGCCGGGCGATGTTGGCCTGTTTCTGTGTCAGTTTCAGTTTGCCGAAGAATTTGTATGCCTCTTTTATCGACATAGCGGTTACGACGGCGATGGAACGCTTGCCGACATAAACCGACATCGCTTCCCGCCTCAACCGGCCCCCCTGGCAAATGCCACAGGCGGACATCGACATATACTGCTCAATCCAGGCGCGTACGCCTGACGATTGCGTCTGCTTGTAGCGTCGCTCCAGGTTGGGAATCACGCCTTCGAACCTGCCGATATATTCTCCCTTGTGACGGCCTTCACGTGACTCGTACTTGAAGGTGATCTTGCGGTCCGAGCCCCAGAGAATTGCCTGCTGCTGCTCTTCGGTAAGCCTGTTGAAAGGAGTAACAAACTTAAACTTGTAGTGTTCCGCCAGGCCACGCAGCATCGTCCGATACCAGGTGGCCATATCAGCGTGCCAGGGGTGGATGGCGCCCTCATTGATCGAGAGATGAGGATCAGGAACCACCCGCACCGGATCGATCTCCATCTTGTAGCCCAGCCCGGAGCAGCCGGTACAGGCGCCGTATGGTGAGTTAAATGAGAACATGCGGGGCGACAATTCCTCGAACGAAATATCGCAGTCGGGGCAGGCGTACTGTTCCGAAAAGATACGAACCTTACCCTTGCCATCGACGACCGCGACGGTGCCACCCGATAGCCGCAGTGCGGTCTCAATCGAATCAGCCAGGCGGCTGCCGATTTTCGGTTTGACCACCAGCCGATCAACGATTGCCTCAATGTTATGCTTTTTCTTCTTGTCGAGCCTGATCTCGTCTTCCAGGTCGGCAACCTCGTCATCGACCCGAACGCGGATGAAACCCTCTTTTTTGATTTGCTCGAAGACTTCGCGATGTTCGCCCTTGCGACCCCGCACCAACGGCGCCAGGACTTGAATGCGGCTGTTGAGGGGATAGTCGAGCACCTGGTCGACGATCTGGGAGACTGCCTGCCGCTGAATCCTGGCGCCACACTTGTAACAGTGCGGCTCGCCGATACGCGCATACAGCAACCGCAGATAGTCGTAAATCTCGGTGACCGTGCCGACGGTGGAGCGGGGATTCTTGCTGGCAGAGCGTTGTTCAATGGAAATCGCCGGCGAGAGGCCGTCGATGAAGTCGACATCAGGTTTCTCCATCAGCCCCAGAAACTGCCGTGCATAGGCGGAAAGCGACTCAACATAACGTCGCTGTCCCTCGGCATAGATCGTATCAAAGGCCAACGATGATTTCCCCGAACCGGAGAGTCCGGTCACCACTACCAGCTTGTCACGCGGAATATCAATATCGATGTTCTTGAGATTATGTTCGCGAGCGCCTTTAATGCGAATGTAGTTCTCGGCCACCTGGCAAACCTCCGAAATCGGGTAACCTGTAAATATACAGCCGTGTCAACCAGTAGGCAATCATATTTCTAAATTCAGGAATATGAAAAACTGCGGGCGGCAATCGCAGGAAAATTCGCTTGCGGAACGTCTGAAGCGCTTATAGATTTTTCGCCCAGGAAACGGTAATCGGGATTTGCTGTTTCGCTCACCATAATGACAAGGGAGAGTTATGGATTCTCTCAGGGAAATAGCCAACAGCATCTACCAGTACGTCTGGGAATGGCCTGACGCCTATCCTTTTATGATAATTCTGTTACTGGGTACGGGGATCTATATCACGTTTCGGCTTGGTTGGCCGCAAATCAGGTATCTGAAGCATGCCATTCAGGTAACCAGAGGTAAGTATGACAATCCCGCCGACGAGGGAGATATTACTCATTTTCAGGCATTGTCGGCGGCGCTGTCTGCAACGGTGGGAATCGGTAATATCGCCGGTGTGGCCATTGCCATTCACTATGGCGGTCCGGGTGCGCTTTTCTGGATGTGGCTTACCGGCATCCTGGGAACCTCGCTCAAGTATGCCGAGTGCACCCTCTCGATGAAATACCGCAAGATCAATGCGGATGGTTCCGCCTCCGGCGGGCCGATGTATTATATCGAGAAGGCGTTCGGCTGGAAATGGCTGGCAGTGGTGTTTGCTGCCGCCGCTATCTGCTCCTCATTCGGCTCCGGCAACTCGGTACAGGCTTTTACCGTCGCCGATCAATTTCGCTCGGACTTCGGTATTCCTGTCTGGATTACCGGCCTGGTGATCGTTTCCTTAGTAGGCGCGGTGATAATCGGCGGCATCAGGCGAATCGGTCGGGTGACGATGTTTCTATCGCCGGGGATGGCGATTCTTTACTTTCTCGGTGGCGTTATCATCCTGCTGGCACATCTCGACCGGGTTCCCGGGGCATTCAACGCGATATTCGAGGGCGCATTCACCACGACCGGCGCGATCGGCGGTTTTGCCGGCAGCGCTTTCATGCACACCCTGATCTGGGGCGTAAAACGAGGCCTCT
>JAGLUH010000343.1 GCA_023134875.1 Candidatus Zixiibacteriota bacterium | reverse complement strand
CCGGAGCCATATCTGATTTATGACTATATCGTCAACAACCTGGCTAAGAAGCGGGACGATCTTCGCCTCACAGGGAAGAGTTGATGGTCCTTCTCGAAACCTGATCACGCGAGTATGTTGGTAACATTGTGCATGGTGTACCCCCCGAGGTTGTCCTCAAAGGTTGTTGCGTATGGTGTGTTGCAGTAGGGGCACGCCGCGGCGCGCCCCTACGCCTTGGAAGACAAGTCTACAGGAATTATTCTCGATCACTTCTGGGACAACCTCCCCCGGTGCGCCATCTGTTGGATATTCACTACCATGCTTGCGCTTTGATTTCGTATGAATAAAAAGAAAGCGGCCCAGCTTATTAGGCTTCTCAAACGGGAATATCCCAACGCTCGCTGTACGCTGGATTACCGCACGCCGATTCAGTTGGTGGTTGCCACGATCCTTTCCGCGCAGTCGACCGACGAACGGGTCAATCTGATCACGCCGGCGCTCTTTCATAAATATCGCAGTGTGTGCGCCTTTGCCGCCACCCGACGAACTGAATTGGAACAATTGATCGAACCGGTAGGTTTGTACCGCAACAAGGCGAAAAATATTATCGCCTTAACGCAGCGTCTGGTGACTGATTTCCACTCACGAGTTCCACGAACCATTAAGCAGCTTCAATCTCTGGCCGGTATCGGTCGCAAGAGCGCCAATGTCATCAAGGGGGAACTGTATGGTGAGCCGGAGGGTATCGCCGTCGACACCCATGTCGCCCGCCTTTCTTATCGTCTCGGCCTTACAGATCAGACTGAGCCGCGAAAGGTGGAGCAGGATTTGATGAACTGGATTGAACGCTCAGACTGGATATTGATCTCCCACCTGCTTATTCAGCACGGTCGAAATACTTGTAAGGCGCGCTTGCCCCAGTGTGATGATTGTGTCCTCGAAAGTCTTTGCCCCCGCAATGGTGTGCCGGCGAATCAGCGGAAATCTTCTTCAGCGAAAACCTCCGCCTCGAAGAGATAGATTTGCGTGTCCGGTAATTTCCACTCTTGAGGCGGCAGGCCTGCTTTCAGGCAGGTGTGGTTGAGGAAGGTGTCGCGATCCCAGCCGTTGTCGGTGGCAACCTGCGGTAGCAACAGACCGCGTCGTCCCTGGGCGGCGATTACCAGACCATGACGACCAACGATCACTTCTTCCGGACTGGCAACCAATTGCAGCGGTGTCAGCACCGAGATGTCAATGGCGATCTTCTTAAATTCATCTGCTGACAGTGGTGGAAAACGAGGATCATCGAAAGCGGCGGCTTTGGCGCAATCCTGTACTGTCCGGTAAAGGGGTTTAAACGCCTCAGTATAACCGATGCAGCCTCGCAATTGGCCGTCAATTTTGATCGTGACAAATGCCGCTCCATTTTCCAGCAGTTTTGTACTATCGCCCTGAAAATCAGGAGGTGATTCGCTTGATAAATGCGCGGCAATACTCTCCCGTGCCAGTGTCAGAAGTTGCCGATGTTCTTCGGTAGAGAGAAAAGGTTCTGACAAAACAGGCACCTCCTTCGACGAGCAATGGGCACAATGATTGCAAGCGAAATAAATCTGGCCAATCGGCGCGTCTTAGTCAAGCAAAAAACGACAGGGTAACTCGACGCCGGTGAGTCCGAAAAAAGACTTGCATCAGACAGGCGAATTCGTTAATCAATAGGGTTCAACGTGTTCCCTTCCTCCGAGGAGGAAACGTTGCTGCGGGAGTAACTCAGTTGGTAGAGTAACAGCCTTCCAAGCTGTTGGTCGCGGGTTCGA
>JAGLUH010000342.1 GCA_023134875.1 Candidatus Zixiibacteriota bacterium | reverse complement strand
ATGCTGCTCAGTTTTCCGGTAACCACCCTTGCGGCAACGGTTGTCGGTTTTGTTCGCTTCCTTCGCAACCGGCGTCGCAATCTGTTTTTGGCACTATTCGGACTATATGTTGCCTTTTATCTGGTGGTGTTCGTTTTCAGCCTGCAACGCTACCCGCTGGCTCGTCTTACCACAGTACCGGGTGCGCTTTTCTTTGCTTTCGTCGGCAGTGGTATAGTGTATCTGCGGGAAAGACTGAGGTACAAACTCAGGAGATTGCTCCTGCCGCTGTTGCTGGTAGTAGCGGCGATTAACCTTGTCGCTCTCGGATTTTACTCACAGCCTTCCGACAGCGACCTTGAGGAAAAGCTGCGTGCGGTGTCGCCCCTGACCAACCCGCCAGCCTATTTCCGTGACGCTGTTAACCACTGCAATCATCTCCTGGCGGCGGGCAGCGAATTGGCCCTGGACTGCCGCAACTACAATGACCGGCTATTATACCTGAGCCTGTATCATCATCATGATCAGCTTTACCATGATTGGTGCGATAACGAGCAGTTGAGCCGATTTATCAAATCCCACCGGCCTGAATATGTGCTGTTCACCAGCTACCCGCGCAATAATCATGACCTGTTCGAGCTATTTGCAGATGGTGACAGCGCGCGTATCGCCGGAATAAGCTACCTAAAGAATAGCCGCTTCGAGATATTCACTCTTTACCGGCTGGCGGTGACGGCGAATTTTAGGTAGTCTTGAGGGAACTAATCTGAGCCTTATGCGGTTTTCTTCTGGAAGCGCCCACTAAGCGAGAGCCAGCTTGCCTTAGCGCGGATAACAATAAAACAGGCGATCAGCAACAGGACATCACGAATCAGGAGACTGATTACCGGCGATCTTGCCTTTGAGGTAGTGGAGAAACAGCCGCATTCGATATCAATCCCGCGGGTGAGAGCAATCGCCAGCGCCGTGGCAAAGACAGCCAGCATCCCCGCAATCAGCGCCGTTGCGCTTTTCTCCCAGAAACCGACAATCAGCATCACTCCGGTTGTCAGTTCCAGCCAGGGCAGGAAAATCGCGGTCAGGTTAATGAACTCTCCCGGCACGATACGGTAGTAATAGATGATCCGCGCAAACTGGTCAGGATAGGCGATCTTCTCCAACGAAGCCCAGATAAAGGTCACGCCCAGAATCAGGCGCAGCGCAAAGAGGAAATACCTATTCGTCAGAATTGTCATAGCCATATTTGCCCTCAATCGGTAGCCGTTCATTGTACCAGGCGCGCCAACCGCCGAAGAATATCTCCACATTCTGATAGCCCAGGTCTTCAACCATATAACGCGCCAGATAGAGGCTGCTTTCACACTCGGAACCGGAACAGTAGATGACAATCGGCGTGTCAACCGGCATTAGCGGCTCCACTTGCGGCCAGTATTCATCGATGTCATCAAAGGGAAGGCTTATTGCGCCAACGATATGCCAGGTTTCGTACTCTTCCGGCTCGCGCGAATCAACGAAGAGATATGACCTGGAAAGATAGCGATCAAACGCCGCCCCCAGATGAATTGCCGGCGGATCGCCCTCTTCGTACGATGGCGATAACCAGACCGAGTCGGAATCGAGCACATTGGGCCAGAAACCGAACCACTCGATCCGGTTCGGACTTGCCAGGTTAGCGATTGTGCCGACAATAGTGGCAATGATAATTGTGGTCAGACCCCGAAGAAAAATGTTATTCATTGTTGTCTTGTAATCTTACCGCTTCTTCTCACTCCAGTTATCTTCCGACATTATACATCCGGAATTATCGGTGGTTCCGCTGATAATTACAGGAAATGAGCCGCCGGGGTCAAGAGAATGTTTGCTCTTTCAGGTTATAGTGTGGTTAGGACACGGAATAGTCAGCGTTACTCAAGGAGTGCAGTCTACTCCCTGGTAGTTATACTCCATGACGATCAGGCCAATCCGACGAACCTTACCCTCCTCGATAAAGACCATGTAATCATTGCAGGAGGCATCGAGCGCGCTATGGTAATCAATCTTGATTTCCAGGTAGTAATAACTCGTTCGGGCTTCAATATCCTTAAACTCCACCAATTGCACTTCGTCAGGATTAGTAGTCACTCGTTGGCTGCGGATTTCGCAGGCGTGCAGGGAATCATCATAGATAGCGATATTAACCGGAATCGGCAGATAATTGCCCAGGCGATTGTAGGGATCGGTAACCTTAAACTGTACTTCCAGGTCTCCCAGGCGAGGAGGAGGGATGTCCTTTCCCTTGCGGCTGCACCCGAGCGTTGATACCAGCAATAACAGCAGTGTCAACTGAAGTATTTTCCTCATATCCTGATTCTCCTTAAATCCAAGTCGCCAAGCCGACACCTTTCGCCTAATCTATCCAGAATTGAGACGTCGAGCAAGGGCTATCAGTTCAATCGAAATATCCCGCCGATATCTTCGAGGTGGAAGAGCGTCCCGGCGGTTTCCTATTGTGTGGGTAACGGGAGCATAAGAAAAACGGGCATGATTGATGCCCGTTTTCTGTTATCATAATTACGGTGTCAGTTCCGGCTATTCCCCGCCTTCGCCCTCAGGTGCGACTGTCTCGATCGTGTCTGCTGCGATGGTATCCGGCGCCGGCATCGTGTCCGGCTGGTCGACTACCGGTTTTTCAACCTCAGCGGGCTCTGCCTGCTCCTGTATCTGGTAGGCCGGTTCCTCCTTGTCGCCGCAACCGACCACCAGCAAGGAAGTAAGCAGCAATAGCACAGCTATTCCCATAATTATCCGCATAAAATTCCTCCCGGTTTGCGAAATTCTCCACTCATAGGTTATGAAAGAACCGCCCTGGCGGCTCCTGTCAAGATAAAAATGGTCGTATCATTCGGCAGGACTGATCCAGCGACATTGAAAAAAACCTGGATACTAATTCCTCGTTTTTTGTTATAGTACAATGAAAGGGGGGGCGCTGTTGGGAAAGCGACCAGGGCGGTGATACAGGAAACGGTTTTGATCGTCAGGAGCGAGAGAATTGCCAATTTATGAATATGTCTGTGAAGAGTGCAATCGGGAATTCGATATCCTGGTATTGAAGCGCGATCAAGCGGATTCCCAGGTGTGTCCCCAATGCGGATCAGAGAGACTGAAACGCAAGGTTTCCGCCTTTGCCAGACCAGGAAGCGGCTGCTCTTGCAGTAGCCGTATTTGCAGCTCCAAATCAACCTGAAGCATCTAAACTTGGCAGGCGGTCGCCTGCCTCAAGATTTCCCCTGTTATTACTGATTTTGCTTGTCAGGCTCGACCGGCGGGATTAATTCTGCCAAGTTGGAGTAGGGCATCGTGAATTTGATGGTCGTTCCCTTGCCGGGGGTGCTATCCATATCAACTTCACCGCCATGATTCTCCACGATTCGTTTGCAGACCATCAGGCCAAAACCATGACCGCTCTCTTTGGTGGTGAAGCGATCGCGGAAGGCCTTCTTCTGGTCTTCCGGTGAAAACCCGCAGCCGTTATCGGTTATTAATATCGTGAAGATGCCGCTGTCCGGATGAGCTTTAGTTTCGATCAGGATATGGCCGTCGTCACGGTCGCCACTGATAGCGTCCGCGCTGTTGTTAATCATATTGTAGAGCAGTTGCTGCATCTGGGAACTGTCGACCCACTGAGAGGGTAATTTGGGGTCGAGAGTTGTATCCACCGTGATGCGGCGCAGCCGTCTCTGATGTCTGGCAAAGGCGGCCAGGTCGGCGATCAGGATGTTGATGTCACATTTTGCCCGGTTGGAAGTCATTTTACCGGCATCGGAGAGAGAAGTAGTGAACTTCTCCATGTGAGTCAGATTTTTCTTGATATTCTCCAGATACTTCCGCGAGGGTTCCGGTATGTTATCCCGCGCTTTCATTTCCAGGAGTTCGATATTGGAGACGATTATAGTCAGGAAATTATTGAGTTCGTGAGCAATCTCCGCCGACATCAAGCCTTGCGTCGCTACCCTCTCCAGTCCGATCATCTGGTCCTGCAGGTCCTCCAATTCGGTCATGATAGCTCGCACCTCTTCAAGGAGAATCAAGTTTTCCAGAGAAATCGAACTGAGACTGAGAGTTACCGTCAACAGTTTCCGATCTGTCTCGCTAATGGTCAATTCCCGATCGCTGCAAAGAGTCAATATCAGCTTGAGGTCCTGGCTAGCCGGCCAGGAGAAGGATGTCAGAACTCCGGGGCGATCCTTGATAATCGGTCCGAGTGATTTCAACTCGGCGAGCAACGGCAAGTAAGGATGAAGCGGATGCTGGTCGATGCTTTCCACCACGTGAACCTGATCGGAATCGAAGATGCCTTCCGGCAACTCGTCCAGTATCGGCAGTTGTGCGTAGGAGAAGGATGATTTCCTGATGTTGTCGGAGATGACCATCTTCAACAGGCCGGCCTTGAGATCATAAAGGAGTACCATGCCTTCGTTGAGATTGAAATGAAAGAGGGCAAATCCGAGGATCAGTTTCAACAGCGACTGAAAATCCCCTACCGTGTACAGCGCTCCCATCAATTCCGACAATCGCGACAGTCCCTTGGAACCGCCCTTCTCCTGCAACTGCTGCCGTTTTTCAATGGCGAGTTGGACTGCCTGCCTGATCTCCTGGAGCTCAAAAGGCTTCATGATATAATCATAGGCACCGGTGGCAATTGCCTTCTTGGCGGTTTGGACGTCGGCATAACCGGTCATAAAGAGCACGCCTAGGTCAGGATCGATTTCCAGAGCCTTCTGTGCCAGCGTGATGCCGTCCATCTCCGGCATCTTAATATCAGTCAGGAGAAAATCGAAATGCTCCGAGCCGATCAATTTCAACGCCTGTTGCTGATCGTCGGTAGCACTGACAGCGTGACCGACCGCAGAGAGCGCGTCGGTGGCGAAATTCAAAACCACCGTCTCGTCATCAACGATCAGAATCTTTGTATTGCCTGGGGTTATCTTCTCTCCTCCTTCACGGTCGTCTTTTTACCGAGAGTGGGTGCTCCCAGCTTCTCCAGTAGGCTGCGTAATTCTCCCAGGTCAAAGGGCTTGCAAATGCACCCCAAGGCTCCCTCTTTCTGTGCTTCCTTTGCCAGAGTGTCCGGATAGCTGTCAGTCATCACTATCTTGGTCTGAGGAGCCAGTTGTAGGATTCGACGGGCAGTAACTAGTCCATTTTGCCGGGGCATGTGTACGTCACAGAAGACAAGGTCATAATTGTCCTGTTCCAGCATCTCGATGGCCTCGACTCCATTGCAAGCCATATCAACCTGGTAGCCATCCTCGCGCAGTACCTCCGCCAGCAGACCGCGAATGATCTCGCTGTCATCTACCACTAAGATTTTCTCAATCACTGGCTTGCTCTCCCCGCATCTGCATCACTTTATCCACCGCTGCCCTTATCTGGCTGATGGTGAACGGCTTCTTGAGAAAACCAGCCGCCCCTCTTCGGATACACTCGTAGGAAGTCTGCAGCGAGGCATAGCCGGTAATGATGATCACCGGAATATCTTCATCGTATTGTTTGATTCGCCGCAGCAATTCCAGGCCGTCCATTCCCGGCATTTTCAAATCGCTGATAACCAGCGATACTTCCTGACTCTGAATCAGTTGCCACGCCTTTTCGCCATCTTCCACGCCCAATGGCTGGTAGTTCTCAAGAATCTCCAGCAGAAACTCCCGCATCACTGCTTCATCGTCGACAACCAGAATCCTGGGATCAGTTTTCATGATCTTCCTCAATAACTCCGGTAATGCAGCCCATTAATCAATTGCATTCGATCTCACCATTTCTTCTACAATCGGTAGAATGACGGTAAAAGTTGAGCCCTCGTCCACCACCGAATCGATTCTTATATCACCGCCATGATCCTTGACAATGCCGTACGATACGGCGAGGCCGAGCCCAGTCCCCTCTCCCACTTTCTTGGTGGTGAAGAAGGGCTCAAAGATCTTAGTCAGATTCTCCGAAGTAATACCCACGCCCATATCCTGAAAAACGATTTCTACCGTACCCCGAAAATCACCAACGGCAGTACTGTGCCTGGTTTCGACATATAAGTCGCCGCCGCCGGGCATCGATTGCATGGCATTGATCAGTATGTTGGCGAATACCTGCTGTAACAGGTTGGCGTTACCATACACCGGCGGCAGGTCAGCGGCCAGCTTCCTGGTGAGCTTGATATCGTTCATATCAAGCTGATGCGCCGAGAATACAAAGGTCTCCTCCAGGACAGCGTTGACATCGAAATACTCAAACTCGGCGTCAGTTGAACTGCGGCTGAACTTGAGCAGGTTCTTGACGATGGCCTTGCAACGGCGCGCCTGCTGTTCAATATCGGCGAGGTAGCGTTGGTAGTCACTCAGATCGTTCTCTTCCATTTTTCCCTTGCTCAGTTTTTCCAGGCCGAATTGCGCATAACCGAGAATGCCGCCAAGCGGATTGTTCAACTCGTGGGCAACGCCCGCTGCCAGCTGAC
>JAGLUH010000341.1 GCA_023134875.1 Candidatus Zixiibacteriota bacterium | reverse complement strand
GAAACATGGAAACAGGAAGTCAGGGGTAATGAAAAGCAGGAACTGTAAAGATGTTGTTGTCAGGGGGTAACTTTAGAAAGGAGAAAATCATGAAGAACTTGTGGGAACTGAGAAACTTGAAAGTGCCGGCGGCCCTGTTGTTGATCCTGGGTATTTGTCTGGCCGGCATCGCCCAGGGCGCCGGGTCGCCGGCAGAGGAGGAGAAGGTCTTAACTGCAGTTGATCAGAAGATGCTCAAGAGAATCAGCGTGGATTTCCGGGAGACACCTATCGACGACGTGATAAGAACCATCGCCAAGCAGGTCGATCTGGATATTGTCAAAGGCCCCGACGTCACCGGCAACGTCACCGCCACTCTGACAAATGTCCCTCTTGAAGAAGCGTTAAACCACATTCTCACCGCTTATGGCGCCGGCTTCGTGAAAAGTGAGAATATGATACGAATAGTGCCGGCCGCTCAGCTTACCGTCGAAACGGAGAAGATCGTACGCAGGCCCTATCGCATCGTCTATGCGGATGTCGCGGAAGTGGAGCAAGCCCTGGCAAAACTTGTTTCGAGCCGCGGTTCGATATCCTCTAACGCGGCGACCGGCGATATTATGGTCATCGATACCGAGAGCAGAATGGCGGCCATCGACGAGTTTGTCGAGAAAATGGACCGCAGAACACCCCAAATTCTCGTCGAGGCGAGAATATACGACCTCAAGAACACCGATCCGCTCGATCTCGGGGTAGAGTGGGGCGCGGGACGCAATACCGGACGCGGTGTTGGACGCGCAACCGGAACAGGCATGTCGGCGACCGGAGGCCCGGTGACCGGCTTTAGCCGAAGCGACCCGTTCCTTACCGGAGCTTTTGACAGCACCACTACAAAGGTGGCTTCCACCGGGACCCTTGACTTCGGCATAATCACCAGACACATGGACGTAGATGTACTGCTAAGCGCAATACAACAGCAGGACACTGCAAAACTACTTGCCAGTCCACGGATACTCGTGCTCGATAATCAAACAGCCTCTTTCAAGGCCATCGAGGAGATCCCTTATCAGCAACTGCAGCAGGGAGGTTTCCAAAGCTTTGGAACAACAGAATTTAAGGAGGTAGGTGTCGAGCTTCAAGTTACGCCGCACCTGGCGAAAGACGGCTTGATTAGGTTGCACATAATGCCCGTCTTCAGTGTTCACGTCAGGGATGTCGAGATCACGACAATCGGAACCGGAGGCACTCCGATTTCAAGCCCGCAGCCGGTAATTGACAAAAGGGAGGCTGACACCATAGCATTGATACCAGACGGTGAGACTGTTGTTATCGGAGGTCTGAGAAAACAAACTATTAACCAGTTGGTTAGCAAGATACCGTTGCTGGGTGACATTCCGGTTCTGGGTGCGCTATTCAGATTCGAAGGCGAAGAAACCATCAATAGCGAATTGGTTGTCTTTTTGACTCCCAGAATCGTAGATGAGCCTGTCCTGACGGAAAAGGAAAAGGATTATCTCGAGAGAACTGTGTTTCCCGCTCCCCATGATCCATCGGCGCGGATCGATCCCGACACGAGGAAATTCAAGAAAAAGCAAGCAGAGAATTAGCAGGAATGGCCCTAGTACTTTGTCAACTTTGATTTGATAGGTTCAGAAGGGTGGCAGCCTCAA
>JAGLUH010000340.1 GCA_023134875.1 Candidatus Zixiibacteriota bacterium | reverse complement strand
GGAAAAGCACCGACTTGCGCTTGATCAACCGGTTGAAATACTCCAGGGCGCTGGCGATGTCGGTTGAGCGGCCGGCTGGCTTGAAGTAGAGAATCTCACGGATCAGGCGCAGCACATGGGCGGAACCTTTACGCGGGGCGATGAATTTCTCCACCCGGTCGGTGAAAATAATCATCCCCACCTTGTCGTTGTTACGGATGGCGGAGAAGGCCAGCAGGCCGCAGATTTCCGCCGCCATCTCCGCTTTCAACTGGCTGCGGGTGCCGAACTGGCCGGATGAGGAAGCATCCACCAGGAGCATTACACAGAGTTCGCGTTCCTCGCGGTACTTCTTGACAAAGAGGGTGCCGGTGCGCGCGGTGACATTCCAGTCGATCAGGCGGATATCATCACCCGGCTGGTACTCCCGCACCTCTTCAAATTCCATCCCCTGCCCCTTGAAGGTGGAATGATATTCGCCGGCGAACAGGTCGTTGACCAGTTTCTTTGTCGTTATTTCAATGCGGCGGATTTTCCTGATGATCTCCCTGGGAAGCAATTTCTACGGAACCTCCACCGCGTTGAAGACCCGGCTGACAATCTCCTCGCTGTCGATCTCCTCCGCCTCCGCCTCGTAGCTGACGATTATCCGGTGACGCAGAACATCCATACCGATAGTCTTGACATCATCAGGAGTGATATAGCCGCGTCCCTTCAAAAACGCGTGCGCCTTGGAGGCGAGAGCAAGATAGATGCTGGCGCGCGGCGAAGCGCCGTAGTCGATCAGATCGGCCAGGGGAAGATCATAGCTTTCCGGGTTCCGGGTGGCAAAAACGATATTGACAATATATTCCTTGACCTTGTCGTCAACATAAATCTTGTTGATCACCCGGCGCGCCTTGATGATATCCTCCGGCGAGACGACCGGCTGTATATCAAAAGTGGCGCCGACCGTCATCCGGTTCATGATCTGAAGCTCCTCCGCCTTGGAGGGATAGGTGATCTTCAGCTTGAACATAAACCGGTCGACCTGTGCTTCCGGCAGCGGATAGGTGCCTTCCTGCTCGATCGGGTTCTGCGTAGCCATCACCAGAAAAGGTTCCGGCAGTGGGTAGGTATTATCGGCGATTGTCACCTGCCGCTCCTGCATCGCCTCCAGCAACGCCGACTGCACCTTGGCGGGCGCGCGATTAATCTCGTCCGCCAGAATCATGTTAGCGAATATCGGCCCTTTCCGAACCCGGAAATTGCCATCGTTCTGCGAATAGATCATCGTACCGATCAAATCGGCGGGCAGCAAATCCGGCGTAAACTGCAAGCGTTGAAACTGGGCATTGATCGCCCGGCAGAGCGTGCTGACAGACAGCGTCTTCGCCAGACCGGGCACCCCCTCCAGCAGCAGGTGACCGTCGGCCAGCAGCCCGATGAGCATACGATCTATCAGGTACTCTTGGCCGACTATAACCTTGCCGATTTCGCTCTTGAGACGGTCGACAAAACCATAGTTTTGCTCTACTTCCGCTTGAATTTCTCTAATGTCCTCGTGCACTTTTCATTACTCCCGTTGGCAAACAGTTTTGACGGTTCTACCAGCTTACTTAAGAAACGGTTCCACCATTTTCGTCAAGGCAACAGCGGCCCCGCCGCCTGCCTGCCGATCAACGGTGCCCGATGAGAACTTAACCACTTCACAGAAATCAGAAAACTCCCGGAAATAGTCAAGGGTTGCTTTTCCCACCCCTTTATCACGCAAGAACTGGATCAACTCGGCCGCCGTACGACCTGCCAGCCTGGTATCGTAAACCTTCTCCAGCAAAGAGACTACCAGCTTTATCGCCTCGGTGGAAAAGGCCGTATAGTTCTCGCGCTCGCAAAGCAGATTGATACTGGTCAGCTTTTCACGATAATCATCCCACCAGTCAGCCTCTCTCGATCTGACCACCTTCAACGACCGTCGATACCACCAAGAAGCGCCGACCACGATCAGAACCAGAGAAACCACCACGAGCCATAACGGCGTAGCACCATCCTCGCCGAGCGGTACCGGCTGCGCAATTGTCACCCTGATTGCCTCGGAAACGAGGGTGTCGGTGCCGAGACTGTCGCTGAACTCCACGCCGACGGGGGGAATTGTGAGCACACCGCTGCGCTCTGGCAGGAGTTGATAGGTGTAACGCCGCAGGATGGTGTCGCCGCTGCGCTCAACACTGCTGCCGGAGCCGCCCAGATGAAAGCCGGCAATTTGTTTCGGCAGCAGCGGCGTTGTACGCACCGCCGGATCAGTCACCTTGACCAGTAACTCCAGCCTGATTTGATCCTCAAAGGCGGCCTCCACCTTGTCGACGGATGCTTCAAATGACACTTGTGCCATCAGGCAAACCGGCAGTATCAAGAGGATCACCAATAATGAGATAAACAACTTCATCATCTTAGTCTCCATTTCGCTGTAATATAGCGCTGCTTAGCAGGTGGTTCAAGGTCAATCTCAACGCGCCAGCAGCAGCGCCGCCAGGCCGGGAATCATCGTCAATTTAAGGAACAGCGCCGCCCGCGAGATGTTCCCTTTGCGCCGACGAAACAGCAGGCCCGCGAAGATCAAAACTATCGGCAGATTAACGCCGACGGTGACAACAAACAGGAAAGCATCGCTAAAGTCGAACAGGGCATAAAGCAGGTAGGTACTGGTGATCAATAGGGCATACACTATGACCCCGATAATGGCGGCTTTCTTTTCACCCCAGACGATGGCAATAGTTCTGCGTCCGGTTTGCCTGTCGCCGCCCGCATCCTCGATATCCTTGATAATCTCCCGACCGAGATGATGCAAAAAAGCAAAGATCGTCGCTGCCACCAGCAACTGCCAGCGGGAGCCGGTCGCCTGGCCCAGTATGCCGCCGAGGTAGAATACCGAACTGCAGAGCAGCGCCACCAGCAGGTTGCCTGCTATCAGCATCGCCGATAATTGGTAGGCATAGTGGAAAAGCAACAACGAGAGCACCGCGAAATAATAGAAGATCAGCATGTCGGCAAATGCCGCCAGCGTCAAGCCGCCAATCACGCAGACCACTGCGACCAGGATTGCTCTATTTCTACTAATTACTCCCGCCGGTATTACCCTATCCGGTTTAGCAATCCGATCCGTCTCGGCGTCGAAGATATCATTGACGGCATATCCGAAAGAGACAACCAGGAAGAGCGCTGCCAGCTCACGGAGCGGCAGCAGCAGTCTGCCTGAAGCCAGATAGAGCGCCAGCAGCAGCGACATCACTGCCAGTATCCCGTTAAGGGGACGTATCAACCGGAGAATGCTCAAGGATTTTTTCACAGCTTTCCCGCAAAACCAAAATGCACCAGCAGCTTGTCGAGCGATTTCTCCTCGCCGAGCGAGAGATCGAACCTGATCGATCCCAGAGTCGTCATCACCGACAGCCCCGTGCCGAAACCGGTCAGGGCGAAGTCGTTATCATTGGTCTCAAGGTAGCCATTATCGGTGAATAAACACAACATTAACCTATCCGTAGCGAACCAACGCAGTTCCAGAGTTGTCAGTACGCCAAGCCGAGCCAGGTAACTTTCCTCCCGGTAGCCGCGTAACATCTCGCCACCGCCGATCGGCAGCAGTTGATCCCGAGGGATTGGGTCAAAATCAGACCTGATCTGAAAGGTATGCAGGCGTCCGAGCAGAGAAAGTGCGCCACCCAGCCGCCGCCACAGTCTCATGTCGGCATCCAGTTCGGTGGCATAACCGCCGCTACTTTCGTTCTCAGCAAATGACCGACGATAGGAAGAGAGAAAGCGGTAGCGCAGCAGAGCGCCGTTTAGGGTTCTGAATATATCATCGCGGCTGTCGAAGCTGCTTATCAGACCGACGGATAGTATCCGCGCGGACGGTGTGGTTTTGTCCTCTTCCGGAGTGATTTTCTCCCAGGACAAATCAAGGCCAGCCCGCCAACTGGTATTGAGACGATAGTCAATGCCGACCTGCGCCCGCATAGAGATATAGGATGAATCACAATCCTCCTGCGCCAGAGCCAGATTCACATCAAGGGGATAACCGGAGAAATAGGGCAGCAGCAACGCAAATACCAGTTGTTGTGACTGAGCATCCCTCTTCGACCAGGCAAAGGTCAATTCACGCCCGCCGCCCAGGAGATTTTGCAGGCTGACATCAGCAGTACCCGCCAGCTTGCTGTCAGGCAACAGATAAAGCGCGCCCGACAAGCGAATGTTGCGGCTGTCTACCATGGGGAAATCGATATCCACCTGCTCTGAGCCTTGATTAAAAATGACGGCCGGCTTATTGGTCAGACGGCAAAACTTCACCCGTGACAAAGCGGCAAGCGAGCGCTCCAGGTCGGTCTCCCGATACAACTTGCCCATAGAGAACCACACTCGGCTATCAAGCGTAGACGGCAAGGTAAGGCGCAGACCGGAGTAGCTCACTTGCCCCACAGTCGTTCGCGGCCCTTTAATCAGACGACAATCAAGGTTGATTGTCGAACCATCGACAGCTATGTTTCTGATTTCCAATTTGGCGAAAGGATAACCGTTTTCGGCATAGAATCGGACGACTGCGATTGCGAAGCGATCAACCAAACTAATTGTCAACGGTTCACTCTGGTCGAAAGTCGACAACAGCAGTGTGGTGACACTATCTTCCACACCCGACACAATCAGATCGGACAAGAGATACCGGCGACCTTCATTGATTTGCACCAGCGTATCGGTTCCCTTTACCTCCAGGTTGATACTGACATTGTGAAAGCCCGCCTTGATATAACTGTTGACAATTGTCTGTAGGCACAGTTCCAGGTTCTCACTTCCTTTGCAACCGGAGAGTAGCAGGCTGGAATCAAGGGAAGTAACACCTGAGTATGTCACACCGCCATAGGCACTGCCTGCTATGAGTAGTAGGATTATCGCAAAACGGATCACTTGAACCTCGAAACCAGTTCGCTTTTCAGATAGTAACGATTCTTTTCACCGTGGCGTATTTCACCCCGGGCGGTCAGTTTCAGGTCGAAATTGTCAGCCATCCTGATATCAACTTTGAGGTTGCCCCCGAAATGAGTCCCCCGCGGGTAACCATCCGCCATTTGCAAGAGGATAGGTTGATCCGCCGCTTCGCTCACCTGGAAAAGAAACGTGCTTACAACTAAGCGACCGCTGCTGCCAAGATGGTAAGCGGCTTCCGGCGCTACTCTGAGCAGGCGCACCCGCAAATCAAGAGAGTCTGACCTTTCCGTGGCCAGTTCCACGCCGGCGCCCAGTTCCCACGAGTTGACAAAACATTTACCCCGTAGTGCCACTCCTCGATTCCTGATATTCAACTCGTAGAGCGCCGGTTGCGCCTGCCGGTCGTTTTCGAATGTCCCCGCCACCTCGATATAATCCTTATCGCCGACTCGTTGATTGAAAAGCAGCCGT
>JAGLUH010000034.1 GCA_023134875.1 Candidatus Zixiibacteriota bacterium | reverse complement strand
AGCGTTTCCTGGTAATAATCATCGAGCAGCATGGTAATCACCGGTGACTCCTCTTCCATCCGAGCCAGATTCTGGGCGAGGGGTATGAAACGTTGCATCCGCTCGGTCTGAAGATTATCGCGCGAACGAAGGCGCGCCTCCAGGAGTGCCGTCACTCGCTGCGACACAATCTGCTCAACATCGGCAGCGGTCGGCAGCGGTCGTTCTTCCATATTGATGCCATAGCGCTTGGCTATGCGCCGCATCTCCATTTCTTCCATTCCCGCCACCAGTGAGATTGCCACCCCACTGCCGCCGGCGCGGCCGGTACGTCCCGCGCGATGAATGTAAAGCTCAGGGTCTTCCGGCGGTTCATAGATGATGACATGAGTAAGTTCAGGGATATCAATCCCGCGCGCCGCCACATCAGTAGCCACCAGAAAGCGAAGCGTACTTAGGCGCACGCGCGCCAGCACTTTTTCTCTGGCTTTCTGAGTAAGGTCAGCGCTCAGGGCGTCAGCATCATAGCCGAAGCGTTGCAGTACCGTCGTCACATAACCGACCGCTGCCCTGGTGTTGCAGAATATGATGGCTGACGCTGGATTTTCGATCTCGATGATTCGCACCAGCGAGCGATCCTTCTCCATCGGCGGGACGATATAGAAAACATGGTCTGTTTCCGCTACATGAACATGATCGCGGCTCAGGCTCAGGAAGCCCGGCTGGTGAAGGAACTGGTTTGCCAGGCGTCTGACATGAGCGGGAAAAGTGGCAGAGAACATGCCGCCCAGAATTCGGCGTTTGGGTAAGTAGCGTTGTAGTTCCTTCATATCAGGATAGAACCCCATCGATAAGAGGCGGTCGGCTTCATCAAATACCAGGACTTGCAACTCTATCAGTGACAGGTAGCGCTGCAGCAGATGGTCAAGAATCCGCCCCGGCGTTCCCACCACCAACTGCGCTCCCCTACGAAAAGCCTCGATCTGCGGCCCGTAGGAGACACCACCGTAAACCGACACTGTTTGCACACCGGCGGCGGTCAGCATATTCTCCCCTTCCTTGGTGACCTGGAGGGCAAGTTCACGGGTCGGTACCAGGATCAGCGCCTGACACGCTTTCTGGCGGGGATCAATTCTGTCAAGGATCGGCAGCAGGTATGCTCCGGTCTTGCCACTGCCGGTGCGCGACTGGATCATCAGGTCACGTCCCGCCAGAAAATAGGGAATCGCCCTCGCCTGCACCGGCATCAGAGTAGTCCAACTCATCCGGGCTATGGCTTCACGTAAGGGTACTGCTAACGCCGCCGCTTCTATTTCCGGTAAGGCATCTTCCGGTTCGACTAAGTGATCCACGGAGTCTTTCGTTTTCTGATTTTTGTCTGAGTCTTCCAAGTCAGTCCTTTCTCACTATCAGCGTGTGATACCGGCCACAGCCGGATTATGCAGATAAGATACGTTATTAATCTGTTTGATACACATGATAATTTGCAGCAATCAATAATATAACACAGGGTATCGCATCCCTTGGGGTGTGAGCGATTTTCCCACGCCAGCACGCCTTGTTTGAAAAATACAGCTTGACAGGCGTGATCGACTACGGTATTTTATTTATCCCTGGTAAGGATAGAGTATGAAGACATGGATGCCTCTCTATTTCTAGCCCTTACCGCCACTTAATCGGTTTTTTACTATCCAATCTGGACAGATTAGGTATCCAAGAGATGAGAAGGACTCTGCGTTCGCTGGAAAATCGCAAGGATGTTTGGATGTGAACAAGGCTGTTTCAATCCTGGATCATCTTGGAGCCATTTTCCAAGAGGTATCACAAGCGGTGACTAGCGAGAACCGGAGTCGCTCATTGGAGTCTGAGCATAATGCTAAAGGTGACAAGGTTAAATGGTTCGATCTTGCGGCTGACGAGGCGGTATGCCGTTATCTCAAGAAGCGATTCCCATGTTCTGTGGTACTGCTGTCGGAGGAAGGATCGCCTCGTCAATTCGGCCCCGGGCAGCCCCAGTTCACGATGGTGTTGGATCCGGTGGACGGCTCGGATAACTTCGGTCGTCAGATGGCACCTGCTGGCGTGGCGATCGCTCTGATCCCTCAATCCGTTCCGATATCGATTGAGACGATTCAGTTCGCGTTTGTGGGAGACCTGACTACAGGTCGTACATGCGTTGCAGAGCGAGGACAAGGAGCATCTTGCCACGGCAGGAGAATTCGTACCAGTTCCGTCAGCACACCGGAAAAGGCGATAATCAGTTGCGAACTCAATCACTTTACGGTTCAGCCTCCGCTTGCATCGATTCTAGCCGGTGCCCGCGGGGTTCGTGCCCTTGGCTGTGCCAGTGGGGCAATTGCCATGGTGGCGTCCGGCTCTCTCGATGCACACCTGGACCTGCGCAACCGTCTCACACCGGAGAACTTCCTGGCCCCGTCTTTGATTCTCACAGAGGCAGGTGGAACAATCACCGATTCTGCAGGAAATCGCATCGCTGAAATCAACAGCCTGACTGACCGTCACTCTGTTATTGCCGCAGGGACGCCTGAACTGCACTCGGCCCTGGTTCAACAGTTGAAAGGAGACTCAGAATGCACATGACTATGGCGGTAGCGCCTCGCGCCATCGTTACCACAATGCCGCCTGCTGTAATACTGGCCGCCGGTGAAGGCCTGCGCTTGAATGGAAAAAATGGAGGCATGTCAAAACCTCTCACCCCAGTTCTGGGACTAACTCTCCTTGAACGAGCCATTCTGTCTTGCCGGGAGGTCGGAGTAACGCAATTCTACGTGGTGTTGGGTTACCGAGCGGGCGCTATGATCTCGTACTTACGAGCGCTCAAGAAAAGAGAGCATGTCTTAATTCAGCCGGTAATGAATTCAAATTGGAACGAAGGGAATGGTTCCTCAACGCTTGCGGTTGCTCCCTACATAGATGGCCCGTTTTTCCTTCTGATGTGCGACCACCTATTCGACCCGGCGATTTTGCAGTGTCTGCTGGACGCTGAAGAGAATACAGCAGGTTGTCTACTTGCAGTTGATCGGCGGATGGACTATGTTCTCGATCTCGAAGACGCTACCAAAGTCCGGTTGGACGGGACCGCTATTACTGCTATCGGCAAGGGAATGGCATCATTCGACGCCATCGATACGGGTCTCTTTCTGTGTGATCCGACTCTGTTCAATGCCCTGAGAAATGCCCGCCACAACGGACACGCTTCCCTTTCGGCCGGAATCATGGAGTTGGTTGAGAGTCGAGAGGCTCGAGCAGTCTCCATCGGCAACCGCTTCTGGTTGGACGTTGACACACCCAAGGACTTATCCTATGCCAAGCGGAGACTGCTGGAGAGGCTGAGCAAACCGGACGATGACGGTCTCGTTGCACGCTACCTCAACCGTCCGGTATCGCGCAAGATATCGGCACTGCTGGTCCGTACCTCTATCACTCCCAACGGAATCTCGCTGATGAGTTTCGCTATATGCGTAATCGGCGCGTTTATATTCAGTTTTGGCGAGTTTGTCTTTGCGGTCGTTGCCGGGCTGATGGTTCAGATGGCTTCCATTTTAGACGGCTGCGATGGTGAGGTTGCTCGACTCAAGTTCCAGTCGAGTTGCTTCGGAGCTTGGTTTGACACTATTCTGGATCGATACGCTGACGTGGCGATCGTTGCAGGTGTGACCTACGGGTTTTGGCTGAATCATCCATATCCCACTGTTTGGCTAGGTGCAGTATTCGCACTAACGGGCTTTATCATGGCAAGTTACGTCAAAAAGGAGTTTACGATTCGCTTTCGGTCTAGACCACCGGACGGACTGTTTGGCAGGCTGATCAAGAGAGATATGCGGATCTTTGTGATAATGCTGGGTGCGCTCGTGAATCAGCCGTACGAAGCCATGATACTGATCGGCCTCCTTTCTCATGTCGGTATTGGCTGGATGCTGCTTAAGGGCCACAGACAGATAGTATAGGGTCTGGCGCCAGCCAAACAAAAAATCGCTTGACAAAGCCCGATTCGGTATTATCTTATTTTTGCAACTTGTTAGGTCTTGCGTTATCTTACAATCTGAATTGAGGATTCTAAGCAGAAGTTCATTGCTATCGTTATAGACCGAAGTATCATCCTTTATCCTTTGGAGGAGGGTAACATGTCTAAGCGTAGCAACTCTCGAACAAGTATCAGGACTTACCTGACGCTTGCCGTTGCTGTCTTCGCACTTTCCCTGATGCTGGCCACTGTTTCTCTGCAAGCTGCCAGCGTAGTCAGAGTGACGCTGGAACGCGCCATGCACGCGGATTTAGGCGACACGATCGAGGTGCCGATCACTCTCGAAAATGACAGTATGGATTTTTCCCTGAGTGGTTTCGATCTATTCATCCTTTACGACACGGTGGGTATGACATTCATGGACGCCGTCGCCGGTTCGCTTCTTACTGAATGTGAGTGGGAATACTTCAACGTCGCTGATGACCCCAGCGGTCTGATAAGACTGGTCGGCGTGGGGGACATCATTGGTGGGTCGCACTATCCGACTTGTTTCCTTGAAGGAACCAGCGGCACTCTGGCGACACTATCGTTCGCGGTAACCTGCGATCCGGCGTTCATGTGCTATATTTTCCCTTATCGCTTCTACTGGGCTGACTGTGGTGACAATTCCTTCGCTACCCTTAATGGTGATACGCTGCTGGTATCGCGCGAGGTATGGGATTGGGATGAGACTCCCATTCAGGAAGATGACACGTTTCCGACGATCAAAGGCGTACCTGACAGTTGCCTTATCGGTGGCTCACCCGGGAAAGCCCCTGTACGCATGGTCGACTATCGAGATGGTCATGTAGACATAATCTGTGCTGACTCTATTGACGCGCGCGGCGACATCGACCTCAACGGTGTTGCCTACCAGATCGCCGACTGGGTGCTTTTCGCCAACTATTTCCTTGCCGGTCTTTCAGCATTCAGTATCGATCAATCCCTTCAGACGTACGTAACAGACACGAATGATGACGACGTGTACCTGACTGTGCGTGATTTCGTCTACTTGCAACGGGTGATCATCGGCGATGCTTTGCCCTACCCCAAACCTGGCGACAGCTTGCCGCAAGATACCGCTGTCTTCATCCAGGACATGGCTGCCCACACCGTAAGTCTCGACTATCCCGACAGCCTGGCGGCGGCATTCATGATTTTCTCCGGCGAAATCTTCCCTGAGTTTGTGGGAACTGATCTGGTAGCTGCTTACGATACACTCATCATCCCGCGACGGATTCTGCTATTGTCTGCCACTTTGGAGAAGTACAGTTTTGGTGCCGGTCTGGTGCTTACTTACACCGGTGAGGGACAATTGCTGACGGTCGAGGTGGCCGATTACGAAAACCAATTGATTCATAGCCGGATCGAGCAGGTGGGCGGAGAGCCGCTTTGCGGCGATGCTGACGGTAATGGTGTGGTAAATATTGGCGATGTGGCTTATCTAATTGCTTATATCTTCGCTGCTGGTTCGGCTCCTACAGCGGCAGCGGATGTTGACTGCGATAATATGGTGAATATCTCCGACGTCGTCTATCTGATCAGCTTCATCTTCGCTGCCGGCCCAGCGCCCTGCAGTGGTTGCCCCTGGTAATAAGGGATAAACCCACCATGAATGGTGGGCCAC
>JAGLUH010000339.1 GCA_023134875.1 Candidatus Zixiibacteriota bacterium | reverse complement strand
GTGACCCGATTTGAGCTGCAGGAAGTTTTCTCCCAGTTTGTCCATGATTGTCGCTTCGATCTCCACATTGCCATATTTCCGATTGATCTCCTGCAATAGCTCAATGCCGCCATCCTGATCATTACGCGCCACCGCAAGGAAATCCTCTTCGCCTGTCTCCGGGTCATCGCCATCCATCAGCGCCCCGTAAAGCAGAACCAACTTGCGCTCCTTGACGTAAGCATCATGCAGTATCGCCTGCAACCCCTCACCCATGTCTTAATGGTCGAAAATGTTGAATCGGAAATCAAATAAAACTTTTTGTTCTTTGAAGTGTCTCGCTGCCAGATACCCGAATCGTGACCATCACTCAGTGAAGTTGGAGAACTCGCAAGCGAAGGGAGGATACCAGTATCACGTGGCCAGCGACACCGGTCTGGCTGGGGTTGAATCTATTATCGGACTTGGGTCAGAGTTCGTCGGGATAGTAGAACGTGCCGTTCTCCTTCAATATCTCAATCTCAATGGCAGTGATCTCAAACTCTCCTGATTTCCCGCTTACTGTCCACTTCTCCACCCCGCCGAGGCGATTCAGCGCATTGAATACCAGAAGCCAAGTGCCGTCGTCATTGTTGGTAAAAGTTACCGGTACGCAGGAAGTGCGGAGGACGTTGATATCCGTTTCAGTGCCCATCATCCAAGTGTCCAGGACATCCCGTTCGCTCTCAAGAAACTCCGGGTTGGCAATATGGCCGCGCGGATCCCGATACCATTCCATCAGCAGTCTGGCCATGTCTAATACATTAAGGCTCTCCGAAGGCACCTCTCCCAGATTGACAGCGATCACTTCACCGATGCGCCCCGCCTTGTCCGGACGATTCAGACATTCGTATTCACCGGCGAGACCCTTCAAGACCATTGCCGAGTTAGACTCAGAGTCGATGATCCAGTAGATCTCTTCACCGTGTAGCCACGGATAACTATCCGTCAACTCACGAATCCACCATTCCTCTTCAGGAGGATTAACATTACCCGAGGCCGCTTGCTTCAGACCCGGGGGAATAGATACTGGCATGACAGCCTCCTTGTCCTCGAAATGAACCTGCTCCTTCGCGGAATCAGCATGACAGGCAACCAGGAGCATGAGTGTTATCCAAGCTATTATCTTTGCCGAAACACACGAACCTTTACTTGGGCGCGACAACAATGGCATTCTTATTGTACTTCTTGTTGAAATCTGCTTCAGACATATTTCTTGGCTTGCCCTTATAGGCAGGGTCGGGGTCACGTACGTTGTAGGTTTTGCTGCCGTCCTTGTTCGTAGTGACGGAATCAAGCATGACCCGATGACCCGGATTCTTGAAACCGATCAGGACTGGTTTGCCTTTCGCGGTCAGATTTTCCAAGTCCTTATTGCTCTGGTTCTTCTTTATCTCAGTATCGACACCATGATTTTTCAGAAGCGTTACGGCATGCTTCGGGTTGATGCCGTTTTTATTAAAGTCATGGTTCGGCTTTTTCATTATGGTCTTCATCTCATCACGCAGCGTGCTCTCCTTGACATCCTTGCCGGTGAGCATGGCAATCATGTTTCGAGAGGAGGCGATCACGCAGGAGTTGTTCTTCTCCTGGACGAAGTGCTTTTTGTCCAGTTGCCCTGTTTTTTTGGGGCAGTTCTTGCAAACTGAGCTGACAGAGTCCTTACTGAACTTCTTATCCGCATCTTTCCCCGACTTGTAGAGGGCAGCGGCAACCAAACCTGCGGCTACCACGGCGACGATGCCAAGAATGAGCAGAAACGCCATGCCCTACGCCCTGCCTTCCTCTGTCCCGTTGGCTGCCTGGTGGGCATGCCAGACTGATTTGCGATGCAGTTCTTCAATTCGTGTTGTCTGATCGGCATACTTGGAGCTGTTGAGAACCTCAGCCGCCCATGGCAGTTCGGGATTCTTGTCGAAATCGCGGCCGTAGGCGAACATGATGTCAGTGTATTTGCAGACGTTGCGCTCGGTGTCGATTCCATAAGTGGCGGCACGCTTAATACCGTAACGGATGGCTTCACGGGTTTTCGGTTCACCCAATGCTTCGCACTGTTCCGGGAAGAATTCGTTGAGATGAACGACCATGCGATTCTCGAAATCTTTGATCGAAGCCTCGGTGAAGGATGCCATCTGGGGGTCGCGGATTATCATCTTGCCCATGACATCGGTGGGGCCGACATCGCTTTTCGCCTTACCAGCATCGGCATCATATTTATGATAGGAGAGGATGGTTCCGCCCGCCGGTGACTCCACCAGGAAGCGAGTTGCCTGGCCGTAGAAGTGGTCAAGCTCCTGCGCGGTACAAGTGGGCAAATAAACGCGCAGCACACGGGGATCATAGAACCGGAAAAGGAACTTCTCGCCCGCTTCCGTTTTGACCATGAGAAACTTGCGGAAGTGTGTAAACAGATTGATGAAGGTATCGTCGGCGATGAGGAATATACCGCAGGCTCCGCCCCAGGTGTCAGTGGTCAGCCAGTTAAACAGTTCGGCATCTTCTTTACACTCGACCAGGAAAGGGGAAACGCCGGAGTATTGCTCTTCGGCCTGGCCGAGATAGAGGGAGCGGTACTCGACCTCGGCATGAGCCAACTTCTCCAGAACCGTATCCGTACGGGCGGCATCGAGCAGAGCGAAAAGCTGACCGCTATCCTCCTCGGCAAGTTGCAGGAGTTGCTCGGCCAGTGACTGCCCCTCCGGCTGGCTGTCGGCAGTGTCACTGGCGACAGCATCCTCTTTGAGCGGCTTAAATCCTGACTTTACCTGAAACACCTTATCACCTCGATACGAAACAACCTAACTACCACAGTCATAACGAAATCCTGCTGAAATATCCTCCACCCTGGAATCAAGGACGCCTACGGACAGCTTTCACAGAAAGGTTTGCCTGCTGCTGCCGCAGCGCCCAGCGCGCCGCCCTGGGGTGAGGCGGCACCAGCATCACCGATCAGAACAGTGGGCAGACCGGCGACAATGACACCGCCATGCGCGGTGGAATCACCCATGCGCGCCGCCGGCTTGCCGCCGATCAGGACAGTCATTGAACCCATAACAATAACATCAGGCGGCCCGACACAGGTGGCCTGATTGCCGACAGTCGCCGCCGGCAACCCCCCGATCAGCACCGTCGGCACGCCGGGAGGCATAATCGGCCCGCCGACATGTGGCTTGGGACCAGGGTCAATAAACGGGCAGGTGTGCATATCGCCAACTCGCGCGGCTGGTTTACCCATCAGAATCCCTCTATCTTGGTTTTCGTCACCTTGTTTGCTCCGGGCTTCCGGCGTGCTCGACAAAGCTACTTACCCCGAAAACCCGCTCCACTATTATTGTCGATCTCAACGCCTGCCGGTTCAATCAATAATATCAGTTCAACAGGCCGCTGGCAACGCTTTTATTGCCTAGGGATGACCGCCTGAGCAGAGGACGGAATCGGGGTAACTGAAAAAAGGACTGGATTTATTGGCGCTGTGGGAATAATTTCCCGCCATGAAGCTGCTTAGATATCAGCAGGTTTACAAGAGAAACGACCGCTTGGGACCGGCTGCTTCAGTTGGGAAATTGGTTGAAGTGTATAAGATTATAAAGGAGAAAAGATGAAACGCTTGATTTTAATTTCAATTCTCTTCCTGGTGCAGGTTGCTGTTGCCCAGACCGGCAAGAATGAGATTACAGATTTCTTCCTGAATTACGTTGAGCTTCTCAAGAACGGCTACTATACAGAGGCGTTGGATGAGTGGTCCCTCTATGACCGCACCATAACTGAACAGTTGGAGATAACCTATGATAAGGCGCCACTGAAACTGGAAATCGGTTCAGCGCTCTGGGAATATCTTGATGATCTCAAGTCTAGCAAGGCGAAGCTGGAAATCAGCAGCGTAGAGACCAATCGCGGCTATGCCAGGATCGAGTACCAGGTTTGCGGCGATGATACTATTGCCGGCGTACATTACTTGAATGTTGAATCCGGTGACAAGCCGGAGGTGGTCACGCCGCTTCAAGTGTTTACCGAGAACTGGGACGAGGTAAGCGGGACTTACTTTAGAACAATATTCCGTGAGCAATCCCTGATGGAGCGGGCTAATATCGCCGTTACCGATCGCTTTGTGAATCGGGTTACTAAAATACTCGGCCTCTCGCCGGAGAAACTGACGAGGTTGGAGTCAATCAAAGTACGGATGTTTCTATGCCAATCATACGGCATCGTTGAGCAGCTTGCTGGCGGCACCCGGAAAGAATTCTACCAACCTGCCGATGCTGTCGTCAGCATCCATTTCCCCGATTATAACCAGATTGCGCAGTTTTTGGTGACATATGCCAATGACAACCTGCCGCCTTATACGCTGCCCATCATTAAAGAGGGGACCGCCGCGTTCCTGGGTGGCTGCAATGGTCGTTCCGCAGACGTAACCCTCTCACTGGGCAAGTATATCTATGAAGATGAGTTTACGAAGCTGGAAGACCTGATAACCGTCAGCGGTTTCGCCGCTCTGGAAAACAATCCCGATTTTTCCTATCCGGTTGCCGCGCTTTTCTGTAAGTACCTGTTCGAGAAACTTGGTTCGCAGAAGTATTTTCAGCTTTACCGTGAATTGTCAGGCAGCCGGGCCGAGGTCATGGCAATCACAATCGCGCAATTCCAGGAGCAGGTGGCGACTGAATTGGGAAGTGACTGGCAAACGGTAGTAACTGATTTTCAGGAATTTGTCTCCTCCTGGACATACCAACAGATCACAGCCGGCGGCAGCGATCAAGGGGAGTTGATCTACGAATCGGGCTATGCCGGCGTGCTAGTCAGGGTGTTCGCAGACGATACCTATTACAATTTCATTGTTATCGCCGACAGTGCCGATTTCAATACAGCCATCCTCTCCAGGTATCCGGGACAAAGCAGCTCTTACGAAAGCTTTCTTTTTGCCGAGCAATTCCCCGGTCGGACTTACAATCAGCAACGTTTCGGCATCATTTTCACCGCCGTGGAAGCGGGCAGTTATAACTACCTCACTAATGAAATTACCGGAAAGTATATCGTCGATTTGACTGGAAAAGAGACACTGGCAACCGGAAAGCCGGGCGAGTACCGTTTTCGAATCCAGAAACAACTACTTGAAGGTTTCGCCAAGCAAGCCAAAGAGGTGAGACCAACCAGGTAGATTCGTAGGCTGTCAAAGTTCGGGCCGCCGCCTTTGCTTGCCGCGTTCGGCCAGTCAAAGGCCTGGCTCTGACAGGCAGTTGCCGGACGCTTTAATCCGCACGAGTCAAACATTTACCGTCGGAGCTCCTTCCCGACGCGGCCCAAAAACAAGGGGCAGACGCGGACATCTGCCGCCCACGAAACTTTTCCTGTGGATGAAACTTCATTAATGACTGCGAAATGGTAACAGTCCTTCGAGGAGGACAATCTTCTT